>NZ_JBSICG010000003.1:0-262794 GCF_056156645.1 Enterobacter sp. Li2LvB3
GTGGGAGAGGGCCGGGGTGAGGGCACCCGGCCGCACGATCGTAACTTTAGATCACACCTTGCCCAATCATCGCATCCGCCACCTTCACGAACCCGGCGATATTCGCGCCACGCACGTAGTTGGTTTGTGATGCTTCGCCACCAAACTCCACGCAGGAGTGGTGAATATCCAGCATGATGTGGTGCAGACGTGCATCCACTTTTTCCGCTTTCCAGCCCAGACGCGCGGCGTTTTGCGCCATCTCCAGACCAGAGGTTGCCACCCCGCCTGCATTCGCTGCTTTGCCAGGCGCAAACAGGACGCCAGCTTCCAGGAACAGATCGGTTGCGGCAATGGTGGTTGGCATGTTCGCCCCCTCGGCAACGGCTTTCACACCGTTGGCGATAAGGGTACGCGCGGCGTCTACGTCCAGTTCATTCTGGGTCGCACACGGCAGCGCGATATCCACCGGCACAGCCCAGGGTTGCTTGCCTTCGAGGTAGGTCAGGCCAAACTCGCGGGCATAATCCGCTACGCGACCGTCGCGGCTGGCTTTGATTTCGCAAAGACGCGCCAGTTTTTCAGCCGTAAAGCCTGCTTCGTCGACGACGGTCCCGCTGGAATCTGAGGCAGTCACAACCCGTGCGCCAAACTGCATCGCTTTTTCGATAGCGTACTGCGCCACGTTACCGGAGCCCGACACCGCGACACGCATCCCTTCAAAGCCCAGACCATGGCGTTTCAGCATGGCTTCGGTGAAATAGACCAGACCGTAACCTGTGGCCTCCGGGCGGATCAGGCTGCCGCCGAAGGAGAGGCCTTTACCGGTAAACACGCAGGCGCTGTTATTGGAGAGTTTTTTCATCATCCCGGCCATAAAGCCCACTTCACGGCCACCCACGCCGATATCACCTGCCGGGACATCGGTGTCCGGGCCCAGATGACGATACAGCTCAGTGATTAATGCCTGGCAAAAACGCATCACTTCACCTTCGCTTTTGCCTTTAGGATCAAAATCACTGCCGCCTTTACCACCACCCATAGGCAGCGTGGTCAGGGCGTTTTTAAAGGTCTGTTCGAAGCCGAGGAATTTCAGAATGGATAAGTTAACGGACGGATGGAAACGCATCCCGCCCTTAAACGGACCAATTGCCGAGTTAAACTGCACGCGCCACGCGCGGTTAACCTGCACTTGATTGCGATCGTCAACCCAGGTCACGCGGAACTGAATCACACGCTCCGGTTCGACCAGACGTTCAAGCAGAGACATTTGACGATAACGCGGGTTTTCTTCAAGGAATGGCCACAAGGTGGTCATGACTTCACGAACGGCCTGAGCAAACTCGCTCTGGTGCGGGTCGCGTTGTTGAACGTGGGTAAGAAAGGTTTCCAGAGAGCGTGTCTGATCCATAGATATAAGAACCTCTTATTGTATTTTATGTGTGTTGCGTAGACGTTTTATGACGTTTTTTTGACTATATCACCCGTACCGCTTTGTGAGGCAAGCAGAAATTTCCCCCTAAAAGGAAATTCATCATTGCCCCCGGGTCATAACAAAAAACGATGATGAGAGAAATTAAAGATTCTGCCGGGTTTACCGTTATAGTCATTATCAGGAGACAACAGGAAGAGACTTCTATGAACCGTTATGTGATGACTGCTTTGTTTGCCCTTTTATCCGCAAGCGCGCAGGCCGACCGTATTCGCCCGGATGTGCAAGTGAATGTCCCGCCGGAGGTATTTAGCTCCAGCGGTCAAAGTACGCAGCCCTGCAACCAGTGTTGTATCTATCAGGATCAGAACTATTCAGAAGGGGCCGTGGTGAAAGCCGACGGTGTGCTGCTACAGTGTCAGCGTGATGAACGGGCTGTCAGCACTAATCCGTTGGTCTGGCGTCGCGTAAAAGGATAAACGCATTAAGCAGCGGGATATCCGCAGGCGCCAGGGTATAAGTTAGCGCCTCCTGCGGCGTACACCACACCAGCGCGCTGTGGTAATGCGCCGTCAGCTCGCCACTGAATGTGGGGACATGCCAGGCATGAAGATGGATAAGCCGCCCGGAGACTTCTCGCTGATGGCTTGCCACATAACGTGCAGGCCCGGCGTTAATGCCTAACTCTTCGCCTAATTCGCGGACAAGCGCCTCGGGCTGCGTCTCTCCGGCTTCCACTTTCCCGCCGGCGAATTCCCACATACCGGGCTGATCGGCATGGGGCGGGCGCTGTGCCAGCAAAATTTTGCCCTCTTTTTCAAGAATGGCAGCCACTACATCGATGGTTTTCAGCATGGTCGTCAATAATTGATAACGAAAAACGACATATTATCGTGCCCTTTCAAAGAGTCCAGCCATCAGGAGAGTCAGGTGAAAGAGACACCCGCCTGGGTAGCCCCCTTAAAAAATCTTCCCGTCAGTTTAAAACCGATCGCAGCGATGCAGAAAAAACACTACGGCGCGGTGCTTAATCCCACCCGCTGGTGGGGACGAATGCCGCGCCTGTTCTGGCTGGTGGCCCTGTTTGTGGGTTTTCTGGAGCGTCGTGACGCGCGCCTGAGCCCTGTGCTGCGTTCCCTGCTGATGACGCGAGTCTCTCAGATTTGCCACTGTGATTTCTGCATTGATGCCAATAGCCTGCGTCTGGCCGAGCGCTGTGGTGCGATGGATAAAGTGCAGGCGGTGAGCAACTGGCACGATGCCGACATTTTCAGTGAAGAGGAGCGCGTGGCGCTGGCCTATGCCGAAGCGGTAACCGCCACGCCGCCGCAGGTGGATGCGGCCATAAAAACGCAGCTCAAGTGCCACTACACCGATGAGGCGATCGCTGAGATGACGGCGCTGATTGCGTTTCAGAACTTATCCGCGCGCTTTAATGCCGCGCTGGATATCCCGGCGCAGGGGCTTTGCGCCACGTTCAAAGGGAAACCTGATGCTTGACCGTCACCTGCATCCGTGCGTGAAACCGATGCTGAACCAGCTTGCGGCGCTGCTCGACAGGCCATTTATCTCCCCGGACGGGTTAACGCTGGCGGGGTTTGTCATTGGGGTGCTGGCGCTACCTTTTCTGGCGCTGAACAGCTATCTTGCGGCGCTGGTCGCGATTGTGCTCAATCGCCTGCTGGACGGGCTTGACGGTGCGCTGGCACGACGTCGCGGGTTGAGTGACGCAGGCGGGTTTCTGGATATTGCACTCGATTTTCTTTTCTACGCGCTGGTGCCGTTTGGCTTTGCGCTGGCGGCACCTGCGGAAAATGCGCTGGCTGCGGCCTGGCTGTTGTTTGCTTTTATGGGGACGGGCAGCAGTTTTCTGGCGTTTGCGGCGCTTGCAGCAAAACACAATATTGATAACCCCGGCTATGCGCACAAGTCGTTTTACTACATTGGTGGCTTAACGGAAGGGACGGAGACTATCGCGCTGTTCGTGCTTTGCTGTCTGTTTCCGGCGCACTTTTCACTCTTCGCCTGGGTATTTGGCGCGTTGTGCTGGCTTACCACCACAACGCGCATCTGGAGCGGTTATGTAACGTTAAAATCGCTCACCCGTTAGCGCGAACTTTCCGGCCCGCGCTCCCCGGTGGAAACCGGGTTTTGCGGATGGCTGCTCCATTCGTACCAGCCGCCATCGTAAACGGAGACGTTTTTCCAGCCCATCGCCCGCGCGTACATAAAGGCCTCTGACGCGCGCCAGCCGGTACCGCAATAGAATGCAACATGCTGTTCTGGCTGGATATTCCACGTTTTCCACATGGCGGTAATATCATCGGCACTGCGCATGGTGCCGTCCGGGTTATGGAAGTCTTCCATGTGTGTTGCATCGCTACCGGCATGGCCCCAGCGCGCACCGGCGATTTCACCTTTTGGCTTAATATAACTGTAACCGCTGGTGATGCCGGTGAACTCAGGCCAGGAACGGATACTGACCAGCGAAGCATCCTGACGATGCAACATTCCGCGGGCTTGTAACATATCAACCATCAACTGCGGCTGGCCGGGTAGCGGTGCACCAAAGTCGGGGGTGGGTTTCACGTCGGCTGGCGTACCCCGTTCAACAGGCAGACCGGCATCTGACCAGGTTTTCCAGCCGCCATCCAGAATGCGCACATCTTTCACCCCCGCGTAGAGCATGATCTGCGCGACGCGGGCGGCAGCATAGACGTCACGACCATAGAGGATCACCGTGGTGTCGTGGCGGATCCCGTGTCTGGCCAGCATCGCTTTAAGTTTATCATCAGAAACTTTATTCCACAGCGGTTCGCTTTCAATCTCATTGGTATCAAGGTAGCCGGCACCTGGAATATGACTCAGCAGGTAATATTTCGGTGCTCCCCAGCCCGCTTCAAGCACTTTCCAGTCTCCCGCCGGGGCGGCAACAACCGGTTTTTTCTGCTGCAACTGATGTAACCACTGCGGATAAACCAACTGCTCAAAATGCGGTAAACGTTGCAGGCGGTCAGCGGTTTGCAGCGCATCGCTTAACAGTGAGATACGGCTATATCCGGCTTTATTCAGGCGTGCTTTTATTGCCAGGTTATCGGCATCGCTGCCGTACAGTGCAATAGCCGTTTCAGACGTGAGCTGGTGCTGTTTCGCCCAGCTTGCAAGCTGCTCGTCACTCATTGCGCTGAGCCAGGAGGCAGAGAGGTTGAGCGCCGCAGGTTCATGCCCGGATGTGCCGGTCAGGGTTTGCGGCCAGCCGTTGTAAAAGGCACTGGCGCGCGTATCAATCACCGCGCCATGCTGTTGCTGGATCTGTTCCAGTGTAAGGGAATGGGGCATCTCAGCCGCCCGAGAGGATATTGAAGCGAGGCCGCAAAGCAGGGCCAGCGCAGTCAGTTGAGAAACACGTTTCATCGAAAAGCCTGACGTCAGTAAAAGAGGGGCTCATTGTTATCTCACCTGAAACAGAAAACCTTGCGTTAGCACAGGGCCGGGGCGTTTATTGCCAGCGAGAGAGCTGGATAACATCACCCCCGGGCGGAATATCCTCTTCATCATGCGTGACCAGCACCACCGGAATATTGCGCGCACGAACGGCAGCGAAAACCCATGCCCGAAACGATGCGCGTAACGTTTTATCAAGACGGCTGAAGGGTTCGTCAAGCAGCAGGGCCTGCGGTTGTGCAAGCAAAGCGCGCAGCAGGCTCACCCTGGCACGTTCCCCGCCAGAAAGCGTTGCAGGATCGCTGGTGTAATGTCCGGCAAGCCCCGCGGAGTGCAGCGCATGTTGTACGTCGTCCTTGCGCTGTTGCCCGGTAATATGCGCAGGCAGGGCCAGCATCAGGTTTTGCCCCACGCTAAAACTGTCAAACAGCAGGGCGTCCTGAAATAAAATTCCCAGCCCGCGCTTTTCGACCGGGAGTGTGTCGCAGCGTTTTTCGTCGAGCCACAGCTCGCCCTGAGCCTTAAAATCCGGGGATAGTGCGCCAATCATCCACGAAAAAAGCGTGGATTTTCCGCTGCCGGATGGCCCCATCAGCGTCACGATTTCTCCGCGCGGCACACTGAAGTTAACCTCGTGAAAGAGTGGCTCTATGGTGAGATGGTTCACGCTCAGCATTAACGTAGTCCTTGTCGGTAGCGGCCCGCAAGCCGGGATAAGAGCGCGGCAATACCAAATATCGTGCCTGTCAGCAAAAGCAGGCCAAGCGCGCGGTTAGCGAGAAGTGATGGGCTGCCTCCGCTGCTGAGTGCCACAGCTTCAGTCGTGAGTGTGGCAAAGCGTCCGGCACCCACCCACAGGGTGGGCATGTACTGCGCCATGCTGACGGAAAACCCCGTCGCGATGGCAAGCAGCGCCGGGCGAACCAGCAGCGGGCATTTGGCTAACCAGAAGATTTTAGCGCGTGACCAGCCCAGCGTTCTGGCAATCAGTATCAGTCGCGGGTCAATCCTGCGCCAGGCGGGCTGAAGCACCAGCAACATCCAGGGGGTCACCCACAGTAAATGACTCCACAGCACTGCGGCATATTGCCCGTCGATCCCGAGTTGCAGTGCAACAAGGTATTGCCCAAACACCAGCGGTAATGCCGGAAGTGCCAGGGGAAGCCAGACCCAAAAGGCCCCACGTTGCGGCCCCCATTCCAGCCAGAACAGGAGAATGATCAGCGCCAGCAGGCTGGATACCATACCCAATGAGAAACTGGTGGCGTAAGGGGCAATGGCGGTATCACTGCCCCTGGCGAGTAAAACGAGCACCAGCGCGCAAAATAGCCCGCAGCCGGGCACTAACCAGCCGAGCGTTTTTACCGGCAAAGCGTGATGGCTGCTATGACGAACACCGCTTACATCCGGCAGCGTTCGCCGCCACATTTTCCAGAGGCACAGCCCCGCCGTGGCCAGGATCGCCAGCAGCAGCAGTAACAGCAGACATAATAACGTCCCTTTGATTTGCTGTTCAGCGTCACCCTGATTCAGCCACTGCCAGGCCAGCACTGCAAGCGTCGGAGGATTTCCAGGCCCGAGAACGATGGCCACATCAACAACCGATAGCGACCAGGCCAGCACGGCAAGCATCACGGCTCCCAGCGCGGGAGCAATGGCCGGAAGAACCAGCCAGCACAGTCGCTGAATACGCCCGTAGCCAAAGCTCTGTAATACCACGTTTTGTTGTGCCAGTTGTTTTTCTGGCAACACGGCGTAAATGGCCCACAGGACGAACGCACTCTCCTTGATGGCGAGCGTCAGTCCCAATCCGATACCCGCGCTGTCCTGCTGCGGCGATAAAAAGGTAACGTACTGATAAAACAGGCCACCTTCTGCAAAAACAAGTAAGGCGCTGGTGGCGAAGGCAACGTGAGGAATGGCCAGCATCCACGGCAGCCGCGTGCTTAGCTGTTGCCAGCGCTTGCCGGGCCAGAGTGCGGTAACCAGACCCAGGGCGATAAACAGTGAGCCTGCCGTGGCTATCAGGGTCGATACCAGGGTGGCGATAAATGCCTGGGGCAACTGAGGGTCATTCAGCAGGGATTGCCAGCTGGCAACAGAAAACGCTGGCGTTATCAGCACAACGCCAGCCGGGATCAGCGGCACATAAATGACCGCCATTGCCAGCCAGACACAGCCGCTCAGCGCGTGCCGTAGCGGCGCAGCCATTCCTGCTCCAGCGCATTAACCCAGGCAGCGTGCGGCTCTGCAAGCATATTCGGTAGCCCGTCAGTGGTGTGGGCGTTCAGTTGCGCAGCATCCGCAGGCGGTAATTTCCGGGCATCCAGTACGCTCGGGTCGCCCCAGATGGCGGGATCGGCTTTACGCGCCTGCGCGGCGGGGGAAAGCAGGAAGTTCGCCACCACTTTCGCGCCCGCACTGGCTGCGGAGTTTGCCGGAATCGCAACAAAATGGACGTTGCCAATCATCCCATGCTCAAAGCCAAAGCTGTAGCTGTCGGCAGGCAGCTCACCGCTGGCCACTTTTTGCCGGGCATGTGCGGGGTTAAACGTCAGCGACAGATTCAGGTTGCCGCTGGCCAGCAGCGCATCCATGCGTGCCGGTGAGGGCGGAAAATCTTTTCCCTCACGCCACAGCAGTGGGTGCAGTGTATCGAGATAGTCCCACAGCGGAGCGGTTACTGCTGCAAAGGTGCGGTTATCCGGCGCGGTTTTTAACGCATCGGGTTGGGTGGTGAGCGTCAGCAGAAGCTGTTCAAGAAAGGCGGTGCCGGTAAAATCGGGCGGGCGCGGATAGGTGACTTTGCCAGGATGGTTTTTTGCATATTCCAGCAACGCCTGAGGATCGCGCAGCGGTGCCGGGGTGCTTGCATGACGGGCGATAAAGGTCAGCTGTGCGCCACCCCAGGGGGATTCCGCGCCGTCTGTGGCAATGGAGAAATCTTCCGTCACCGGCTTGCGGGTATCAACGAATCGCCACGCAGGGAGCGTTTGCGCCCACTGGGTTTGCAGTAAACCGGCCTCTTTTAAGGTGCGGAAATTTTCACCGTTCACCCACAGAAGATCGACCGACCCGTTGGTTTTCCGTCCGGCAGCGTGTTCGGTCTGGATACGTTTAACCGCATCGGCCGCATCTGCCAGGTGGACGATTTTCAGGGTGATGGCGTAGTGCGATTTCATCTCGCCGCTGACCCAGTCGAGGTAGCGGTTTACCGCCGGGTCGCCGCCCCAGGCATTAAACCAGACAGTTTGTCCACTGGCCTGGTGTTGGGTGTCTTGCCAGCTATCCGCGGCAAAGGATGAGCTTGCCAGCAGCAGGCCTGTCAGAAACGCGCAAAAACGCACACGGCGCATAATGCCTCCCTGTTTAATGCAAAGAGTGAAAGTAGCGGGAAAATAGCCAGCGAGTGACCAACGGTAATAACCCCAGTAGTGTAAAGGCGATTACCATTCCCGGCGACAGAATATCGCGCAGGGAGGTCAGTTTTCCCAGCTCGCGTCCGGCATTAAGAAAAATAGCCGTTGCGGGCAGCATGGCAAGCTGGCTTACCCACCAGTAACGCCACACGCCAAGACGGGTCAACCCGGCGAGCAAGTTGACCAGGAAAAAGGGGAATAGCGGCATCAGGCGAAGCGCAAAAAGGTAATAAGCGCCATCGCGGTTTATACCGGCGTTAACGGTATTCATTTGCTGGGCGAAGCGCTGCTGCACCCAGTCACGAAGCAGGTAACGGCTCACGAGCATCGCCAGTGTTGCGCCAAGTGTGGATGCAAACGAAACCAGCACAATCCCTTGCCATAAGCTGAACAGCGCGCCACCCAGTAACGTCAGAATGGCCGCCCCGGGAATAGACAGAGCAGACACCACCACGTACACCGCGAAATAGAGTGCTGCGCTTTGCGCCGGGGAGTGCGCAACCGTTGCCTGCAACGCCTGGTGATGGGTTCGGACCGAATCGAGGGAAAGCACTCCCGGCGGCAGAAAGGAAAATGCCAAAACAAAGGCGCCCAGAAGGGCGCACAGGAAGATGATTTTTCTAATTTTCACATGCAGTTACAGTTTGAATTTAGCCCACACCGGCGCGTGGTCAGACGGTTTGTCCATACTGCGGATGTCATAATCGATACCGGTTTCAATGCAGCGCTCGGCCAGCGGAGGGCTTGCCAGCAGCAGGTCTATACGCAGACCACGGTTGTCATCGAAACCTTTCGAGCGGTAGTCAAACCACGAGAAGCGATCCTGCGTTTCCGGGTTAGCTGCACGGAAGGTATCCACCAGGCCCCAATCCATCAGGCGCTGCATCCACTCGCGCTCTTCCGGCAGGAAAGAACATTTGCCGGTGCGTAGCCAGCGTTTACGGCTGTCTTCACCGATGCCGATATCCAGATCCGTTGGGCTGATGTTCACATCGCCCATAATCAGCACCGGGTTTGTTTTGTTTAACTCGGTGTTCAGATAGTCCTGTAAGTCCTGATAAAATTTCGCTTTTGCCGGGAACTTGGTTGGGTGGTCACGGCTTTCTCCCTGCGGGAAATAACCATTGATCACTGTGATGTTTCCCTGCGGCGAAGGGATCTCCGCCATGATAATCCGGCGCTGGGCTTCTTCTTCATCACCCGGGAAGCCGCGACGCACGGATACCGGCGTTTCTTTGGTCAGCAGCGCGACGCCATAGTGGCCTTTTTGCCCGTGATAGAAGACGTTGTAACCCAGTTTTGCTACCTCTTCGAGAGGGAACATATCGTCGTGAACTTTTGTCTCCTGTAGGCCAATCACATCCGGTTGATGTTGCTCAACGATGGCTTCCAGTTGGTGAGGGCGGGCACGCAGGCCGTTGATATTAAAAGAGACAAATTTCATAGTCGCTGCCAATGCAAGGTGAATAGTGCATGGATGGTAGCAGAATTTGGCGCATCTGTTACAGGGTATGACCAATAACTGCGACAGATAATGCCAACGGTGCAAAATTTGCACCATTCCAACGCGGCACGCCCTCAAACGGTGCGTAAATGGCCAATAAATTTCGCTGGCGATCACAATTCCAGAATTATATTTGGCCTGTGAATAGTCTTTCATGTTTTCGTTCGGCAAACCGCCGCGTATCGTAAAAATATTCACTTTTTATGCAATAACAGTGAATAACTCCATATCGTAACTTATTGATATTCTGTTCTCTCACCCCTTTTATGCATTTTTATCGCTGGCTGGCACGAAGTCTGCAATCTACATTCACAGTGCAAACACTCAATTATTTAACATTTAAACAACCTTTTATTTACCGGATGAGGTCGCTATGTCTCTGTCAATTACGCGTGAAAATTTCGATGAATGGATGATGCCGGTTTACGCTCCGGCGGCTTTTATTCCGGTTCGTGGGGAAGGCTCGCGCCTGTGGGATCAGCAGGGCAAAGAGTATATCGACTTTGCGGGTGGGATTGCGGTAAACGCGCTGGGCCATGCGCACCCGGCGCTGCGTCAGGCGTTGAACGATCAGGCTGCGAAGTTCTGGCACACCGGTAACGGCTATACCAACGAGCCTGCGCTGCGTCTGGCGAAAAAACTGATTGATGCCACTTTTGCCGAAAAAGTCTTTTTCTGTAACTCCGGGGCAGAAGCCAACGAAGCGGCGCTGAAGCTGGCACGTAAATATGCCCACGATAAATTTGGCGCGCATAAGAGTGGTATTGTTGCCTTTAAGAACGCCTTCCATGGCCGTACGCTCTTCACAGTGAGCGCAGGCGGTCAGCCGTCGTATTCGCAAGACTTTGCGCCACTGCCACCGGATATCCGCCACGCCGTTTACAACGATCTGCAATCGGCCGCTGAGCTGATTGACGATACCACCTGCGCGGTGATTGTTGAACCTATGCAGGGCGAAGGCGGCGTGCTTCCGGCGCAAAAAGCGTTCCTGCAAGGTTTGCGTGAACTGTGCGACCGCCACAACGCGCTGCTGATTTTCGATGAAGTGCAGACCGGGGTTGGCCGTACCGGTGAACTGTATGCTTATATGCACTACGGTGTGACGCCGGATGTACTCTCTACCGCTAAAGCACTGGGCGGCGGTTTCCCGGTCGGGGCGATGCTGACCACCAATAAATGTGCGAGCGTGATGACGGTCGGCACCCACGGAACCACCTACGGCGGTAACCCGCTGGCTTCTGCTGTGGCCGGCCAGGTACTGGATATCATCAATACGCCAGAAGTGCTTAATGGCGTGAAGCAGCGTCATGACTGGTTTGTTGAGCGTCTGAACGCCATCAACAGCAAGACGGGATTGTTTAAAGAGATCCGCGGTCTGGGGCTGTTAATTGGCTGCGAACTCACGCCTGAATTTGCCGGAAAAGCTAAACTTATTTCACAGGAAGCCGCAAAAATGGGCGTGATGGTGCTGATTGCCGGTGCCAATGTGGTGCGGTTTGCCCCTGCGCTTATCGTTAGCGATGAAGAGGTTAAAACCGGTTTAGACCGTTTTGCGCTGGCCTGTGAACACGTGAAATCCGGGGTGTCATCATGATGGTCATCCGTCCCGTTGAGCGCGGCGACCTTGCCGGGCTCATGCTGCTTGCCGGAAAGACGGGAGGCGGGCTGACCTCGCTTCCTGCCGATGAAAAAACGCTGTCGGCGCGCATTGAGCGCGCCCTGCATACCTGGCAGGGGACGTTGCCAAAAAGCGAACAGGGCTATGTGTTCGTGCTGGAAGATACTGAAACGGGAACCGTTGCCGGGATTTGCGCCATTGAGGTGGCGGTTGGGCTAAACGACCCGTGGTACAACTACCGCGTTGGCACGATGGTTCATGCATCGAAAGAGCTGAACGTTTATAACGCGCTGCCAACGCTTTTTCTCTGCAATGACCACACCGGGGCAAGCGAACTCTGCACATTGTTCCTGGATCCGGCCTGGCGCAAAGAGGGCAACGGGTATCTGCTCTCGAAGTCGCGCTTTATGTTTATGGCCGCTTTTCGCGATCGTTTTAATGAAAAAGTGGTTGCCGAGATGCGCGGTGTTATCGATGACAAAGGGTATTCCCCATTCTGGGAAAGCCTGGGCGAGCGCTTTTTCTCGATGGCGTTCAGCCGTGCGGATTATCTGTGCGGCACCGGGCAGAAAGCCTTTATTGCCGAACTGATGCCAAAACATCCTATCTATACCCATTTCTTAAGCCCCGAAGCGCAGGCGGTGATTGGCCAGGTGCATCCGCAAACTGCGCCTGCCCGCGCGGTGCTTGAGAAAGAGGGTTTCCGCTACCGTAACTATGTGGACATCTTCGACGGTGGGCCAACGCTTGAGTGCGATATCGACCGGGTTCGCGCAATCCGCAAAAGCCGCCTGGTAGAAGTGTCTGAAGGCCAGCCCGCTCCGGGTGAGTGGCCTGCCTGCCTGGTTGCCAACGAGCACTATGACAATTTCCGCGCCATGCTGGTACATACCAACCCGAAATGTGAACGTCTGGTGCTGACGCCTGCGCAGCTGGATGCCCTGAAATGTAATGCTGGCGACACGGTTCGCCTGGTGAGACTCTGCCCTGAGGAGAAAACAGCATGAGTTTATGGATTAATGGTGACTGGGTAACGGGCGAAGGCGAACAACGCATTAAAACCAACCCGGTGGGCAAAGAGGTGCTGTGGCAGGGGAACGATGCCAGTGCCGCGCAGGTGGAACAGGCCTGTAGAGCGGCAAGACGCGCGTTCCCGGCCTGGGCCAAACAGCCCTTTACCGTGCGCCAGGCGGTGGTTGAGAAATTTGCCGCACTGCTCGACGCCAACAAAGCTGAGCTGACGCGCATTATTGCGTCAGAAACCAGTAAACCTCGCTGGGAAGCAGCCACTGAAGTCACAGCGATGATCAATAAAATCGCCATTTCAGTGAAGGCTTACCATACCCGTACCGGTGAGCAACAGACAGAGATGCCGGATGGTGCGGCCACCCTGCGCCACCGTCCACACGGCGTGCTGGCGGTGTTTGGGCCGTACAACTTCCCGGGTCATCTGCCGAATGGACACATCGTGCCTGCGCTGCTGGCGGGCAATAGCGTGATTTTTAAACCCAGCGAGTTAACGCCGCTGAGCGGTGAAGCCGTGGTCAAACTCTGGGAGCAGGCTGGCCTGCCGCCAGGGGTGCTGAACCTGGTGCAGGGCGGACGTGAAACCGGCCAGGCGCTGAGTGCGCTTAGCGATATCGACGGCTTGCTGTTTACCGGCAGCGCCGGAACCGGGTATCAGCTGCATCGCCAGCTGGCGGGGCAGCCGGAAAAAATTCTTGCGCTGGAGATGGGCGGCAATAACCCGTTGATTGTTGAAGATCCTGATGATATCGATGCTGCAGTGCATCTCACCATTCAGTCCGCCTTTATTACCGCCGGGCAGCGCTGCACCTGTGCGCGTCGCTTGCTGGTAAAACGTGGCGCGCAAGGTGATGCGTTCCTGAAACGTCTGGTTGAAGTCACTGCGCGTCTGGTGCCCGCAAAATGGGATGCCGATCCGCAGCCGTTTATCGGCGGGTTGATCTCTGAACACGCGGCGCTGAACGTGCTGAAAGCCTGGCAGGATCATGTGGCGCGTGGGGCGAAAACGCTGCTGGAGCCCAGGCAGGTGCAGGCGGGGACTTCGTTGTTAACGCCGGGCATTATTGAGATGAGCGGCGCGAGCAACGTACCGGATGAAGAGGTCTTTGGCCCGCTGCTGTGCGTCTGGCGTTACGATGACTTTGACAGCGCCATTGTGATGGCGAATAACACCCGTTATGGCCTGTCGAGCGGGCTTATTTCGCCGCAGCGTGAAAAATTCGACCAGCTGCTGCTGGAAGCGCGAGCCGGGATTGTTAACTGGAACAAACCGCTTACCGGTGCGGCAAGCACCGCGCCGTTTGGTGGCGTGGGGGCGTCGGGGAACCACCGTGCGAGCGCGTGGTATGCCGCAGATTATTGCGCATGGCCGATGGCTAGCCTCGAAACGCCAGCGCTGACGCTGCCGGAAACATTGAACCCGGGTCTGGATTTTACGCAGGGGAATGGCCATGAAAGCGCGTGAAGTGAACTTTGACGGACTTGTGGGGCTTACGCACCACTACGCCGGACTGTCGTTTGGTAATGAGGCCTCTACAAAGCACCGTTATCAGATGTCTAATCCGAAGCTGGCGGCGAAGCAGGGGCTTCTGAAAATGAAAGCGCTGGCGGATGCCGGGTTTCCGCAGGCGGTTATTCCGCCGCAGGAACGCCCGAATGTGCCGGTTTTACGCCAACTGGGGTTCAGCGGCAGTGATGAGCAGGTTGTCGAGAAAGCCGGAACTCAGGCACCTTATCTGCTCTCCGCCGCCAGTTCCGCGTCTTCGATGTGGGTGGCGAATGCCGCAACCGTCGCGCCTTCAGCGGATACGCTGGATGGTAAAGTACATCTCACCGTTGCAAACCTGAATAACAAATTCCATCGCGCCACTGAAGCGGAAACCACCGAGCGTGTCCTGCGCGCCATTTTCAGCCATGATGCGCATTTTAGTGTGCATCCGGCGCTGCCGCAGGTGGCGATGTTTGGCGATGAAGGTGCCGCTAACCACAATCGTCTGGGTGGGGATTACGGGGAACCGGGTCTGCAACTCTTTATTTACGGGCGTGACGAGGGCGGCAGTACGGCGCCATCCCGCTATCCGGCACGTCAGACGCTGGCGGCAAGCCAGGCGGTAGCTCGTCTGAACCAGGTTAACCCGCAGCAGGTGATTTTTGCCCAGCAAAACCCGCATGTTATCGATCAGGGCGTGTTCCATAACGACGTGATTGCCGTCTCTAACCGCCAGGTGTTGTTCTGCCATGAACAGGCATTTGCGCATCAGGACAAACTCCTGGCCACGCTGCATGAACGCGTGCCCGGCTTTATGCCGGTGCAGGTGCCAACAGACGCGGTAAGCGTGCAGGATGCAGTAGAAACCTACCTCTTTAATAGCCAGCTTTTGAGCCGGGATGACGGCAGTATGGTGCTGGTACTGCCGCAAGAATCGCGCAATCACGCTGGCGTGTGGCGCTATCTGAGCGAACTGGTGAAGGCGGATAACCCCATCGATGAATTGCGGGTGTTTGACCTGCGCGAAAGCATGGCAAATGGCGGTGGGCCAGCATGTCTGCGCCTGCGCGTGGTGTTAACCCAGCAGGAGATGCAGGCGGTTAATCCCGCGGTGATGATGAATGAAAATCTGTTTAACACGCTGAATAACTGGGTGGATCGCTACTACCGCGACAGGTTAACCCAGGCCGATCTGGTCGACCCGCAACTGTTGCGCGAAGGACGTGAGGCGCTGGATGACCTCACCACCATTCTGCAACTGGGCTCTGTTTACCCGTTCCAGCGTTAAAGGAGCAGTTATGGAGAATTTACTGGCGCTGACGCTGGCGGATGAAACACCCGAGCAGCAAGAAGGTGACGGCCCCTCGTTCCGCTGGCGGTGGCTGGGGCGGGGCGTTCTTGAACTGACGCCACGGGAGACAAGCGAGCGGTCATTGGTGCTCTCTTGCGGTATTCATGGCAACGAAACCGCGCCGGTTGAGATTGTCGATTTGCTGTTACACGCGCTGTATGGCGGTGATATCGCCCTGCATTGTCGGCTGCTGGTGGTATTAGGAAACCCGCTGGCGCTGGCGCAAAACAAACGTTATGTCGTCAGCGACATTAACCGGATGTTTGGTGGCCGCTGGTCGCAGTTCCCGCAAAGTGATGAAACCGACCGCGCGCAGTGGCTGGAAAATGTGGTGACAGACTTTTTCGCCACTGGCGGGGAAAACCGCTGGCATCTCGATTTGCATACGGCGATCCGCGCCTCATACCATGTGCGATTTGGCGTTTTACCGCAGCGTAATCAGCCGTGGGATGAGGAATTCCTGGCCTGGCTGGGCGATGCGGGCCTTGAGGCACTGGTGTTCCATCAGTCGCCTGGCGGGACCTTTACCCACTTCACCTGCGATAAATTTGGCGCGCTGGCCTGCACGCTGGAGCTGGGCAAAGCGCTGCCGTTCGGGCAGAACGATCTCTCGCGTTTTGCCCCTACGCATCTGGCGCTGCGGGCGTTGCTGGGTGGCACTTCGCCAGAACATTGCCAGGAACATGTTGAGCGCTATCGGGTGGTACAGCAGATCACGCGGCGCAGCGATGCGTTCCAGTTGCACATGGCCGCGCATACGCTGAACTTCACGCCGTTTCGTCAGGGGGTTTTACTGGCAGAGGATGGTGATGAACGTTATGAAGTGCATGAAACAACAGAGTATGTGCTGTTTCCAAACCCTTCTGTGGCATTTGGCCTGCGAGCAGGGCTGATGCTGGAAAAAATGCGTTAATACTGTTGTGGCCCTCAGCAGCAGGCTGTGGGCCGCAGTCCCGAATAGTTATTTTCACTGACACTGACAAACTTATTTTCTTAGCTATTATTGCGGAATGCTGTTTTTTGCAGATTATTCCTGGTTATTTGCTTTTAAAATAATCATCGATTCTATATACTCCTTCATAATCTCTTTAAAATCACCATGTTGTATATTTTTGTTTCAACTCTCCACGTTTTATCCTTAATTTCTCCACATTTGGCGATAATTTGTTTTTTACACTTTCATTGTTTTACCGTTGCTCTGACTTATTGACGATAAACCCCGTAAAGTTAATCTCGTCAACACGGCATAGCGCCGAAGAATAACTGAAAGTAAGGAAATAAATTATGCGTAAGTTAACTGCACTGTTTGTTGCTTCTACCCTGGCTCTGGGCGCTACCAGCGTGGCGTTCGCCGCAGATACCGCGACCACCACGACTGCCGCGCCAACTGAAGGCAAAATGATGATGCATCATAAAGGCAAGCCGGGGATGCACCACGACATGATGATGTTCAATGATCTGAACCTGACCGATGCACAGAAACAGCAGGTTCGCGACATCATGAAAAGCCAGCGTGACCAGATGAAACGTCCGCCGCTGGAAGAACGCCGCGCGATGCATGACATCATCGCCAGCGACAGCTTCGATAAAGCGAAAGCCGAAGCGCAGATCGACAAAATGGCTGAGCAGCACAAAGCAGGAATGCTGGCTCGCATGGAAACCCAGAACAAGATCTACAACATTCTGACCCCGGAACAGAAAAAACAATTTAATGCCAATTTTGAGAAGCGTCTGACAGAACGCCCGGCGCCGGAAGGTAAAATGCCTGCACCAACCGAATAATCGGTTCAACATCTTAAGACCGCCGGGATCCTGTCCACAAAAGCGCAAACGCTGTGGACAGGACCGGCGGTTTTTTCTTTTACACCCTCTTGTCTGCCGCCAGAAGCGCGGTATCCTCCTGTAGTCGCTCCAGAGAATGTTCAGCAGAGTCATGGCGTTTTTTTCTTTATCCCGTCTAAGGCCTGCGCGTTCTGCTGCCGATAATACGTCTGTGAGTTCCCAACGATAACAACCAAGAATGCAGTGATAGCGATATTGCTGCCCTGGCACATGTTGTGCCTTTCAGGAGTGGTGATGGAGTTCTTTGATATCCGTAAAATGCCGGTCAGTCTCTGGCGCAATGGTGCCGGCGAGACACGTGAAATTTGCTGTTTTCCTCCCGCGACGCGCGATTTTTCCTGGCGCGCCAGTATTGCGACTATCGCCAGCAACGGCGAATTCTCTTCTTTCCCGGGGGTCGACCGGGTTATTACCCTGCTGGAAGGGGGAGAAGTGACGCTGGATGCCGGTCAGGCATTTTGCCATACCCTGAAGCACCACCAGCCCTTTAGCTTCACAGGCGATCTGCCGGTGAAGGCTCTGCTCAGTGATGGCCAGATGTCGATGGACTTCAACGTCATGACCCGTCGCGATCGCTGTAAAGCGAAAGTACGCGTGGCCGACCGTACCTTCACCACGTTTGCTTCACGCGGTGGTGTGGCGTTTGTGCTCAGCGGCGCATGGCAGCTTGGCGATAAACTGCTGACGGCGGATCAGGGTGCCAGCTGGGATGAAGGGACGCATACCCTGCGTCTGCTTGAATCCGAAGGCACGCTGCTGTTTGGTGAGATCATCTGGCTGGCAGGTCACTGAGTGAAATAACCTCATACTCGCCGGTGAATAATGGCTTACAGAGAATTTTGTAGCCATCGTGATCGAATCCGGCGGGTATGCGCAGTAATGTTGTCGCATCGTCTACGCTGTCGACCGTCCCCAACCATAGCCAGTTGCGGATGATGTGATATTGCGTCATTTCATCCCCGGTTTCTTTTAGCGCAATGGCGCCTTTCCACGGCCAGCAGGTAATGCTGATGGCCGCAAGCCCGGCAAGCAAACGTGTCTGGTGATCCGCAATACTCTCTTTTCCACAGCAGGCTCCGGCGCAGCGCTTTAGCGCGGAGCGAAAACAGGCGCGACCTCTGGTTGTGGCTTCAAGCCCCAACAGGCTGTAACAGAGCTGGAGTTCGTCAGCCAGCGTCTGCAATGTTTGCTGCGCGGCACGTTTACTGGCAAACAGGCCATACAGGTTGGGCGTATGAGCGAAATCAACTTCACGCGCGTAAACCACCTGCGGCTTGCCGTTGAGTATCTGTAAAGAGCAGAGCTGGCGATTGCGGCGCAGGCGTTTATTAAAAAGCGGTTGTTGTTCTTTAATCAGGCGTGCCTCAAGCAACAGCGCACCCAGCTCGCCAGCCGTCCTGATAAAGGTGACTCGCCGGGACTGGCGAAGCATTGCCGCCTCATCCGGCGTGCGGAAATGGGACATAACCCGGCTGCGAATATTGACGCTTTTGCCGATATACAGCGGCAGAGTGTCGCTTTCGCCGTGAAAGAGATACACGCCCGGCTGTTTCGGTAATGCTTCAAGCCAGGGGCGAAGATGTTCGGGATATTCATATATAGCCGCCGCTTCAAACTCAAGACGCGGGGCAGATTGACGCCTGCTCACATAGCACTCCGGATACTGTTTATGCATACAGTCTAGCAGGTGTGGGGTGGTTAAAAAAGAGGCTGTGGCGCAGGGGGAATTGCCGGGAGGCACTTTGCTTACCCGACCTATATATAGTAGGACCGTGCAAGCGAAGCGCCACCGGGAAAATGAGACTATCTCTTCCAGAAATCGTCGAACACCGTGATCGGCGTGTGACGCTTGTGCTCGGTTTTCAGGTACCAGCCTTCGATAATCTTCGCGGTACCTGCATCCAGCGTTTTACCTTCCAGGTAATCATCAATATTTTCATAGGTCACACCCAGCGCAGCTTCATCCGGCAGGGAAGGGCGATCGTCTTCCAGGTCGGCCGTAGGTGCTTTCTTATATAAATGTTCCGGGCAACCCAGAGCGGCAAGTAACTGCTTACCCTGACGCTTGTTGAGACGGAAGATAGGGTTAATGTCGGTACCACCGTCACCATATTTGGTGAAGAAGCCGGTAACGGCCTCTGCTGCATGGTCAGTCCCTACCACGACTCCTTTGGTCATACCTGCAATGCTGTATTGCGCTTTCATACGCTCGCGCGCTTTCTCGTTACCACGGACAAAATCGCTCAGCTCAATGCCTGCCTCGCGCAGGGCCTGTTCACTCGCCAGCACTGACCCTTTGATGTTCACGGTAAGCACACGATCGGGCTGAATGAAGGTAATGGCGTCCTGACAATCCTGTTCATCGGTCTGCACACCATACGGAAGGCGCACAGCAATAAATTGCAGCGCAATATCTCCGGTCTCTTCCCGCAGTTCTGAAATGGCCTGTTGGCACAGTTTGCCGGTCAGCGTGGAATCCTGACCTCCACTGATGCCCAGTACTAGTGACTTCAGGAAAGGGTTTGTTTTTAAATAGGATTTTAAAAAATCGACGCTACGGCGGATCTCTTCGTGTGCATCGACCGCTGGCTTGACGCCAAGCGCCTGAATAATCTCTTGTTGCAGAGCCATTACGCCCTCCATATGCAGAACTAAACAGAATGTATGATCCGTTAAAATTAACCCTTTGGGCGTAAAACGACAAGGATCACAGTTTTGAGTGCGGCAATTTACGGCGATTTAGCAGGTTATCTTTGTTTTAGATAAATTATCCGAAATTCGTCTGGCGTAAATCACAAAGTTGAACAATAGTACTTTTTATTCCATGCTTAGATAACACGCTGATATACAAGAGGACGGAATATGAACAAGAATGTAGCAGGAATTCTAAGTGCAGCGGCGGTTCTGACTATGCTGGCAGGGTGTACGGCTTACGATCGCACCAAAGATCAGTTCACACAGCCCGTAGTTAAAGATGTCAAAAAAGGTATGACACGTTCGCAGGTGGCAGCGATTGCCGGTACACCTTCTTCTGAAATTACTATGATTCATGCAAAAGGGACCTGCCAGACCTATATCCTGGGTCAACGTGATGGTAAGGCTGAAACCTACTTTGTTGCTCTGGATGACACGGGACACGTGATCAATTCCGGTTATCAGACTTGTGCCGAATACGATACCGATCCGCAGGCAACTAAGGCGCAGTAACCCTGCTTGCCTGAGTATGTAAAAAAACCGGCCAGATGGCCGGTTTTTTTATGTATTGGAAAATCTTATTTCTTTGCGCGAATTATTTGCCCGAAATGTGAAGGTAGTCAACAAGCCAGGTCAATGAGAGACAATTTGTGTCTGTTCAGAATTATCCCCTCTCTGTACCATTGCGTATACTCACTCCAACGACAAACAATGGTAAGCGAACCATCCGTCAGCCGGGATAGCGAGTCGAGTGAGAGTGCGACGTCGGGTGGTTAAAAAGAGGGAAGTTACTATGGAAAAGAAACATATCTACCTGTTTTGCTCTGCAGGCATGTCAACCTCACTGCTGGTTTCCAAGATGCGTGCGCAGGCTGAAAAATATGAAGTCCCTGTGGTGATTGAAGCGTTTCCTGAAACGCTGGCGGGTGAAAAGGGTCAGAGTGCCGATGTTGTGCTCTTAGGGCCGCAAATCGCTTACATGTTGCCAGAAATTCAACGTCTGTTACCGAATAAACCGGTCGAAGTTATCGACTCGGGGCTGTACGGCAAGATCGATGGTTTAGGTGTATTGAAAGCTGCTGTTGCAGCAATTAAAAAAGCTGCTAATTAATTTTTTATTTTTCCCGTCAAAGAGTTATTTCACACACAATACGCCGTAACATGAGTTACGGCATTTAAGGGTATTTTCCTATGAGTAAAGTCATCGCTTCACTTGAAAAGGTACTCCTTCCTTTTGCTGTTAAAATAGGAAAGCAGCCTCACGTTAATGCCATCAAAAACGGTTTTATTAAATTAATGCCGTTGACGCTGGCCGGGGCAATGTTCGTTTTAATTAACAACGTTTTTCTGAGCTTTGGTGAAGGTTCCTTCTTTTATTCATTAGGAATTCGGTTAGACGCTTCTACAATTGAAACCCTTAATGGTTTTAAAGCCATCGGCGGCAACGTATACAACGGTACGTTGGGTATTATGTCGCTGATGGCGCCATTCTTTATCGGGATGGCGCTTGCAGAAGAGCGTAAAGTGGATCCGCTGGCAGCGGGCTTATTATCCGTTGCTGCCTTTATGACCGTTACCCCTTACAGCGTGGGTGAAGCGTATGCTGTAGGCGCTAACTGGTTAGGTGGTGCAAACATTATTTCCGGTATTGTGATCGGTCTGGTGGTTGCCGAGATGTTCACCTTTATTGTCCGCCGCAACTGGGTTATTCGCTTGCCGGACAGTGTTCCTGAATCTGTTTCTCGTTCATTTTCCGCGTTGATTCCAGGCTTCATTATTCTCTCCATTATGGGGATTATTGCCTGGGCGCTTTCTCACTGGGGTACAAACTTCCACCAGATAATCATGGACTCTATCTCTACGCCACTGGCGTCGATGGGTGGTGTGGTTGGTTGGGCGTACGTGATTTTCACCTCTCTGCTGTGGTTCTTCGGCGTGCATGGTTCACTGGCACTGGCAGCGCTGGACAGCGGCATCATGACCCCGTGGGCACTGGAAAACGTTGCGCTTTACCAGCAGTACGGTTCCGTTGATGCGGCACTGGCAGCCGGTAAAACCTTCCATGTGTGGGCGAAGCCGATGCTTGACTCCTATATCTTCCTGGGTGGTACAGGGGCAACGCTGGGTCTTATCATCGCGGTCTTTATTGTCTCTCGTCGCGCTGACTACCGTCAGGTTGCGAAACTGGCGCTGCCATCTGGCATCTTCCAGATTAACGAGCCGATTCTGTTTGGTCTGCCAATCATCATGAACCCGGTAATGTTCATTCCGTTCATTCTGATTCAGCCGCTGCTGGCCGCCATTACCCTGACGGCGTATTACCTGGGTATTATCCCGCCAATCACCAACATTGCACCGTGGACAATGCCGGCAGGTCTGGGCGCGTTCTTCAACACCAACGGTAGCATCGCGGCCTTCCTGCTGGCGATATTCAACCTCGGGATTGCAACTCTGCTTTATATGCCGTTCGTGGCGATTGCGAACAAAGCCGCAACCATCATCGATGAAGAAGAGAGCGAAGAAGATATTGCCCTCTCACTGAAATTCTAAGTTTGACCGGCGCGGGGCAACCCGCGCCAGCGAAAAGGAGCTAAAAGATGTTAGATTTGGATAGTATCGTTGCTGAAGAAACCGAAGAAAACGACCTGGAAGAAGTGGTGATGGGCCTTATCATCAATTCAGGACAAGCACGCAGCCTGGCTTATGCCGCACTCAAGCAGGCTAAGCAGGGTGATTTCGCCGCAGCGAAAACCATGATGGATCAGTCCCGTACCGCACTGAATGAAGCGCATCTGGTACAGACGAAGCTCATCGAAGGCGACCAGGGAGAAGGGAAAATGAAAGTGAGTCTGGTGCTGGTTCATGCACAGGATCACCTGATGACTTCGATGCTGGCGCGCGAGCTGGTGGCAGAGTTAATCGAGCTTCACGAAAAAATGCACTAAGTCAGATTGAGTAGCAGGAGGTCAGCACGATGGAAATTAAAACCGCACTTGAGCAGCAACTGTTTAATGGCAAGAATTTTCACGTGGTTATTTACAACAAGACGGAGAGCGCCAGTGGCCTGCACCAGCATGACTACTACGAGTTCACGATTGTTCTGACCGGACGTTACTACCAGGAGATCAACGGTAAGCGTGTTCTGCTGGAACGTGGTGATTTTGTCTTCCTGCCGATGGGCTCCTACCACCAGAGCTTTTACGAATTTGGCGCGACGCGTATTCTCAATGTCGGCGTCAGCAAACGCTTCTTTGAGAAACACTATCTGCCGCTGGTGCCGTTCTGCTTTGTGGCGTCACAGGTGTATCGCGTTAAAAACGAGTTTATGACCTGGATAGAAACGGTCATTGCTTCACTTAACTTCCGCGACAATGAGTTCGACGAGTTTATTGAAACGGTAACCTTCTACGTGATGAACCGCCTGCGTCACCATCGTGAAGAGCAGCAGGTGATTGACGATATCCCACAGTGGTTACGTGGCACCGTCGAGCTTATGCACGATAAAGGCCAGTTCAGCGACAACGCGCTGGAGAATATGGTGACCCTGTCAGGTAAATCTCAGGAATATTTAACCCGGGCAACGCAGCGTTACTATCGCAAGACGCCGGTGCAAATTATTAATGAGATCCGCATCAACTTTGCAAAAAAACAACTGGAAATTACCAACTACTCTGTAACCGATATTGCGTATGAGTCCGGCTACAGTAGTCCCAGCCTGTTTATTAAAACATTTAAAAAATTCACCTCATTCACGCCAAACAGTTACCGGAAAAACTTAACGGTAATTAATTGACTATCGGCGGTATTATCCGCCAGAAATATTGACGTAATTGCTTGCCCAAAATAGCGGGACGAGAGCGCTATACTTTGCAGGCGGTTAACCTGATACGTTAAGGGAGATATTATGCAACAGAAATTAAAAGTCGTAACCATTGGCGGCGGCAGCAGTTATACCCCGGAATTACTCGAAGGTTTTCTGAAGCGTTATCATGAGTTGCCGGTCAGCGAATTATGGCTGGTGGACGTTGAAGAAGGGCAAGAGAAGCTGAATATTATTTTCGAACTGTGCAAGCGTATGGTCGAAAAAGCGGGCGTACCGTTAACCGTGCATAAAACACTGGATCGCCGTCTGGCGCTGAAAGATGCCGACTTCGTGACAACTCAGCTGCGAGTAGGCCAGTTGAAAGCACGTGAACTGGACGAGCGCATCCCGCTGAGCCACGGTTATCTGGGCCAGGAAACCAACGGCGCGGGTGGTCTGTTTAAAGGTCTGCGTACCATTCCGGTTATTTTCGACATCATCAAAGATGTGGAAGAAATTTGCCCGAATGCGTGGGTAATTAACTTTACCAACCCGGCTGGCATGGTGACCGAAGCCGTCTATCGTCATACCGGTTTTAAACGCTTTATCGGTGTGTGTAACATTCCGATCGGCATGAAAATGTTTATCAGCGACGTGCTGGAACTGAGCGACAGCGACGACCTCTCCATCGATCTGTTCGGCCTGAACCACATGGTCTTTATCAAAGATGTGATTGTTAACGGTAAATCGCGCTTTGCTGAACTGCTGGACGGCGTGGCTTCGGGTCGCCTGACCGCGGCATCAGTTAAAAATATCTTCGATCTGCCGTTCAGCGAAGGGCTGATCCGCTCCCTGAACCTGCTGCCATGTTCGTATCTGCTTTACTACTTCAAGCAGAAAGAGATGCTGGCCATCGAAATGGGCGAGTACTATAAAGGCGGCGCGCGTGCGCAGGTAGTGCAGAAAGTTGAAAAACAACTGTTTGATTTGTACAAAGATCCAAACCTGAACGTGAAACCAAAAGAGCTGGAACAGCGCGGCGGGGCGTACTATTCAGACGCAGCCTGTGAAGTGATCAACGCTATCTACAACGACAAGCAGGCAGAGCACTACGTCAACGTGCCGCACCATGGACACATCGACAACATTCCGGCTGACTGGGCAGTTGAGATGACTTGCATCCTGGGTCGCGATGGCGCGAAACCACATCCGCGTATCACTCACTTTGATGACAAAGTCATGGGGCTCATCCACACAATCAAAGGGTTTGAAGTGGCTGCAAGCAACGCGGCGCTGAGCGGCGAGCTGAATGATGTGCTTCTGGCGCTGAACCTGAGCCCGCTGGTGCATTCCGATCGTGACGCAGAACAGCTGGCGAGCGAGATGATCCTGGCGCATGAAAAATGGCTGCCAAACTTTGCTGCAACGGTTGAGAAACTGAAGTTCAACCACCGTTAAGAGGGAGAGCGATGGAAAACCTGCTGATCGTAAACGCCGACGATTTTGGCCTGTCGAAAGGGCAGAACTACGGCATCATTGAAGCCTGTCGTCGGGGTGTGGTGACCTCGACCACTGCGCTTGTCAACGGCGAGGCGGTTGACCATGCGGCATCCCTGAGCCGTGAAGTCCCGGAGCTGGGGGTGGGGATGCACTTTGTCCTCACACTCGGGATGCCGATTTCACCGATGCCAGGGCTGACACGCGATGGACAGTTGGGTAAATGGATCTGGGAAATGGCCGAGCAGAATACGTTGCCACTTGAGGAAATTACCCGTGAGCTGGATTGTCAGTTCAACCGGTTTGTCGATCTCTTCGGTTGTGAGCCGACGCATATTGATAGCCATCATCACGTGCATATGATCCCGGCGATATTCCCGATTGTTGCTGATTTTGCACGCCGTAAAGGGGTGGCGATGCGTGTGGATCGTGAAGTACAGGCGCTGCACGGGCTGTTGTTATCGTCTGCGGCAACGACCGAAGGTTTCAGTAGCGCATTTTACGGTGATGAGATAAGCGAAGCACTGTTTCTGAGCGTGCTGGATGATTCCGCTGCTCGCGGTGAACGATCGCTGGAGGTGATGGCGCACCCGGCGTTTGTCGACAACACCGTGCGCAAAAGCGCCTACTGCTGGCCACGCCTGGCGGAGCTGGATGTGTTGACATCGGCATCGCTGAAATATGCGATTGCCGAGCGCGGGTATCGTCTGGGGACGTTCAAGGATCTGTAAGCAGTGCCGGGTACGAGGTAAAAGCAAAACGGTAACAGGCGTTACCGTTTTTTTTGTTTTCTCTTTCTCCCGTGGGGAGATTGGGTGAGGGCATCAGGTCGTACGGTTTTTAGGTCGATACGAGCAAAAGAAAGGACATACAGCATGGAAGGCGCGACGCGTGGGGGAAGGATCGGCTATCATAGAATTTTCCTGTTTCCAGAATTTGCTTTAGTGAACCAGTCTCTTATGAAACCTCTTCGTCAACAAAACCGCCAGGTTATTAGCTATGTGCCCCGCGTTGAACCCGCTCCGCCTGACCATGCTCTGAAAGTGGATGGTTTTCGCGATGTCTGGCAGCTACGGGGAAAATACGTGGCCTTTGTGCTGATAGGCGAACACTTCCGTCGTTCCCCTGTGTTTACGGTGCCGGAATCGGCGCAGCGCTGGGCGGTACAGACCCGCCAGGATGAAGATGTTGAAGAATAACAACCATAAAAAAACCGCCATCAGGCGGTTTTTTTAATTCACCAGTGATTAACGGTGCGCCAGTTCGACGTCGTCTTCACTTTCCAGAACAGCTTTGTCAGTCTGTTTTAACCACTGGCTTGTCAGCGTACCCGCGGTCATGGAGCCGCTCACGTTCAGTGCGGTACGACCCATATCAATCAGCGGCTCTACGGAAATCAGCAGCGCAACCAGAGTGACCGGCAGACCCAGCGCAGGCAATACGATCAGCGCTGCAAAGGTCGCACCGCCACCCACACCAGCAACACCTGCGGAGCTCACGGTGACAATGCCCACAAGCGTTGCAATCCACACCGGGTCGAGCGGGTTAATACCCACAGTAGGAGCAACCATCACTGCCAGCATTGCCGGGTAAAGACCCGCACAACCATTCTGACCGATGGTAGCGCCAAAGGAAGCAGAGAAGCTGGCGATAGATTCAGGCACACCCAGACGACGGGTTTGCGCTTCAACGTTCAGCGGAATGGATGCTGCGCTGGAACGGCTGGTGAAGGCAAATGTCAGTACCGGCCACACTTTGCGGAAGTATTTCAGCGGGCTAACGCCGTTCACACCCAGCAGGATGCCATGCACCACGAACATGATGCCCAGACCCAGGTAAGAGGCAACCACAAAGCTACCCAGCTTAATGATGTCCTGCAAGTTAGATCCTGCGACGACTTTGGTCATCAGGGCCAGTACGCCGTATGGTGTTAACTGCATCACCAGACGCACCAGCTTCATTACCCAGCTTTGCAGGGTATCGATAGCCGTCAGAACGCGTTCACCTTTCGGAGCATCGTCTTTCAGCAGTTTCAGTGCTGCCACACCCAGGAAGGCTGCGAAGATAACCACACTGATAATGGAGGTTGGGTTCGCACCGGTCAGGTCAGCAAACGGGTTCTTCGGAATGAAGGAGAGCACCATTTGCGGAACGGTCAGGTCGGCGACTTTGCCCACGTAGTTAGACTGAATGGCAGCCAGACGCGCGGTTTCAGCAGAGCCTTGCACCAGACCTTCTGCGGTCAGACCAAACAGGTTGGTCACCAGAACACCCACCAGTGCGGCAATCAGCGTGGTGAACAGCAGCGTGCCGATGGTCAGAAAACTGATTTTACCTAACTGAGTGGCGTTATGCAGACGTGCAACGGCACTCAGAATAGAAGCAAACACCAGCGGCATAACGATCATCTGTAGCAGCTGTACGTAGCCGTTACCCACGATGTTGAACCACTGAATAGAATCTTTCAGTACCGGATTATCTGAGCCGTAAATAGCCTGTAATGCCAGACCAAACACGACACCCATACCCAGACCGATCAGTACTTTCTTTGCCAGGCTCCACTGTTTGTGGCGCGCCTGAGCCAGAAGCAATAGCAAAATAGCGAACACAACCACGTTCGCGATGAGTGGAAAGTTCATCCCCGTTCTCCTGATTTATTATGTGGTCGGTATTCCCGAACCTGTTGGCGCAAGGTTAGCAGAAGTGTGATGTAGCGCTTATATCCAAATGGAATGGGTTATGACAAATGCGTTGAATCTGCGGGTTTAATGTTCAATTTGATTATTAATAAATCGATTGAACTGAAATTGCAGCGAATTGATCATCTGAGAAGACCAGCGAACTGCACCATTTTCGGGCAAGGTTTGCGGCATCCACACGGCATAGGCAAAAAGCGCCATGCATAAAAAGCGCTCCAGCTGATTACCTTTCTGCGGGGCAAGAATCGGCAGGCGGAACCGCCAGCGGCACGGCCACAGCAGCGGTACACCCGCAGGGGTCAGCATATCGGCGAGAATATGGCTCAGATAGCCGAGTACCATGCCCTGAATAGCATCTGCGGGCACAATCCAGCTTTCAGGAACCTTTAAATAGAAGAGGGTCAACAGACCAAATACGGCCAGCAGGCTGTGAGTGAACCCCCGGTGACCAAACGCCCGGGCGATGGGTTTGGAAACCCACTTCAACCGCTGCCCAAGAAATGACTTAGGGTGATCGATATCGGGTAGCAGGCAGGTCAGCACCGCTGAAGGCACAATATGCCACCAGTCACCCTGGGCCAGCACGGGCGTTAGCTCAGCGTTTTTGGCAAACACTGCACAAGCAATAGAAAAAAGCAGGTGGCCTTCCGCCGTCATGATAAAACCCAGGAAACTGTCAATTCATACAGTATAGGGTTTTTATACAGTGGGCGGAAGAGGTGACGGTGTAACTCTTTGTCACAAACTGCGCTAGCGTGCGAGCCAACCGCCATCAACGGCTAAGGTGTGACCATTAATGTAGTCTGATGCCGGTGACGCCAGGAATACTACCGGGCCTTGCAGATCCTCGGGTAACCCCCATCGCCCCGCAGGAATACGGTCAAGGATCGCCTGGCTGCGTTGCTCATCATCACGTAACTGCTGTGTATTGTTGGTTGCCATGTAGCCCGGCGCAATCGCATTGACGTTAATCCCCTGAGCCGCCCACTCATTTGCCAGAAGGCGGGTGATACCAAGGACGCCACTTTTCGAGGCCGTATAAGAGGGAACGCGGATACCGCCCTGGAACGAGAGCATAGAGGCAATGTTGATGATTTTACCGCCCTGGCCCTGGACAATAAACTGCCGGGCGACTGCCTGAGAAAGGAAAAAGACAGATTTCAGATTCAGGTCAACGACCTCGTCCCAGTCTTTTTCACTGAAGGAAAGTGCGTCTGCACGGCGGATGGTGCCTGCATTATTCACCAGAATATCGACGTGCCCCATCTCTGCAACCGCTTTAGTGACGACGTCATGGATACTTTCCTGCTGGCCGAGGTCGGCCCTAATCGCCAGAAAACGTCTGCCGAGGGCGGTGACCCGGGCGGCCGTTTCTTCAGGGATTTTCCGGTTTACCCCCACGATATCACACCCGGCCTGAGCCAGCGCAACGGCCATTCCTTGTCCAAGCCCGGTATCACACCCGGTGACGATGGCCACTTTTCCAGAAAGAGTGAAGGTATCCTGTATCATATGCGCCTCAGAAGTAGGGTTATTGTCGTTCTGACCCAAGAATAGGAGGCAATAAGCAGAAAAGCAAATAAAATGAAACGATGTTTTATTTTTGTGATTTGCAGATTCAGGCAGCGAGTGCTGCCTGAGAGAATGGGTTATTCACCGCGCAGATGTTGCACTGTAAGGTCGTTCAGCGAGGCAAGTTTAACGTCAGCAAGCGCAAAGCGCGGATCGTGCCGGCCTTCTTCGGCAGGGACGACAATTGAGCGCATCCGCGCAGACTTCGATGCCACCATGCCGTTAACGGAATCTTCCAGCGCAACACAGCTGAGAGGATCAAGCCCAAGCTTCGCGGCGCAGTCCATGTAGACCTGTGGATGCGGTTTGCTATAGGGGAGCTTTTCTGCTGATGCCAGTGCATCAAAGCTGTCACGCAGCTCGAACATCGTCAGCACTTTTTCCAGCATATGCAGCGGTGAAGCAGAAGCCAGCCCAACCTTAAGGCCTTGCGCTTTGCACAGGGCGATTGCGTCACGCACGCCGGGTAACAACGGGCGGTTCTCTTCAACCAGGGCAATCGCGCGATTGATAATGCGCGCAGTCACTTCGTCGCGGTCGGGCCCAATCCACGGCTGGTGGGCGTACCAAAGTTCAACCACCATGTCGATACGTAACCCGAGCGTATCGGGAAGTTCGTTACGGCGACGAATGTCCACGCCAAGGCTGGCCATGACATCCAGTTCTGCACGATCCCACAGCGGCTCGGAATCAATAAGTAATCCATCCATGTCAAAAATAGCGGCAAGAATTTGGCGCGGTGTCGACATCACAACTTCTCCTTAATTCAGGGTGTACGACAGACGATAAGTGCTAAGTGCAGTCTGCAATTTAGCATATTGCCTTTAAAGAGCGGGCGAAAATGATGGGCAGCAGGTAGACTTAGGCACAAATAACGCGTCTTTTGGAAGGGGAACTGATGACGTATCAACAAGCTGGACGCATTGCTGTCTTAAAACGTATTGCCGGGTGGGTGATCTTTATTCCGGCCGTGATTTCCACGCTGATTTCTGTGCTTAAGTTTATGTACGATCACAGCGAAAAACAGCCGGGTATCAATGCGGTAATGCTTGATTTTGCGCATGTTATGATTGAGATGATGCGTTTTAATACGCCTTTTTTAAACTTCTTCTGGTTCAACTCGCCAACACCCGATTTTCATCAGAAGCTCAATGTCGGATTCTGGATAATCTATGCCCTGATCTTTGTGGCGATGGCGCTCCAGGCATCGGGTGCCAGAATGAGCCGTCAGACACGCTTTTTGCGTGAAGGTGTGGAAGACCAGCTGATTCTGGAGCAGGCGAAAGGGGCAGAAGGAATGAGCCGCGAGCAAATTGAGTCCCGCATTGTGGTCCCGCGTCACACCATTTTCCTGCAAATTTTCCCGCTCTACATCCTGCCGGTGATAATTATCGTGGCCGGATATTTCTTCTTCTCGTTACTCGGTTTTTTATAAGAATTAACGGGTGGCATCTGGCCCACCCGTTCCTGTCTTATGCCGCCAGTACGCGCTCCAGCGCACGCTGGGCATTCACGAGGTGCTCGCCGCCAAACAAAATCGCACGGTTAATCAGGGTGTAAAGCTGGTAAACCGGCTGGCGCTGTAGGAAGTCTGCCGGGAGTGGCGAAACTGACTGATACCCGTCGTAGATTTGCGCAGGCTGTTCAGGATGGAGAGGCAGCATGGCAAGGTCGCACTCTCGGTCGCCCCAGTAGCAGGCCGGGTCGAAAATAAATGGCCCATCTGGACCCAGCGCGCAGTTTCCTGACCATAAATCGCCATGCAGCAGCGAAGGTTGCGGCTGATGCGAAGCAAGACGTTGCTGAACATGTTCAACAATGGCGTCGATATTGCCAAATTCCAGCCCTTTTTCCGCGGCCAGCTCAAGCTGCCAGCCGATACGTTGTTCGGCAAAGAAGGTTGACCAGCGGCGTTGCCAGGTATTGGGTTGCGGAGTGGTGGAGAGATCGTTATCAAAATCTAGCCCAAACTGGGGCTGGTCGCTCCACTGGTGCAGACGCGCCAGTTGCTGCCCAAGAATAAAGGCATTATGGGCATCTAACGGACGGGCAGGGAGATAATCCATGACCAGAAAGCTGTAGTCACGATCGCTGCCTAACGCCCAGACCTGAGGGACTGTTACGGTCTTGCTGCGAGATAATAGCTCTAACTGGTCGGCTTCGGCAGTGAAGATAGGGAGAAGCTCCCGTTCATCACACTTCACGAAGAAATCACGTCCTGCGTAGCGTAAATGCCATGCGGCGTGGATCTCTCCGCCTGGCAGTTCGTTACGCAGTTCAATTTCACCTTCACCCAGTTGCTCACTTAAAAGATGACTGATAGCCTGCCACATGATGTCTCTCCCATGTTGTCTGCCAGATCATAAAGTTAGCGCAAAACCGCTGTAAAAAAATACGAACTAACGCACACCTGAGCTGTTTGGATCCATGCAGGGCACTTATTGTTCTTTTTTTTGCCAGTTTTCCCAGGTGCCTACGTCAATTTCGGCTGTTTTGTGGGTGGCACTTTCAATCAGGCTGTTTGCCAGCGCGCTTACCTCATCGATGGTTAACGCGCTTATCAGCCCAAACGTCAGCGTGCCGAGCTCATGAATATTGCCTTCTTCATCCGTCAGCGTGAGTAAAAAGTTTGCGCGAGTGAAGGCATTATTGATTTCATTGAGTTCGGTCAGTGATGCATCATGAAAACTAACGGTTATGACGTAGCGAGTGATGTCCCCACTGCTCATATTTCACCTCATTGTTATCATGAAAGTTTTCTTAGCATAGTCGATAGTACGCGTTTGGCGAATCCGGAGCGCATTTCCCCTCCATAAAGAAGGGGTAAATGCCTTAACTTCTGGAGAGGTAATCCACAATTTTTTGCGTATCGGTAAGGGAACACAACCGCGTACCATGGTTGATGGTTGCCGCGCTACCCGCCGCCACACCGTAACGTGTCATCTCAAGTAGCGAGGCCCCTTGAGCGAGTTTGAGCACCATTGCTCCCACCATGCTGTCGCCAGCACCCACGGTGCTCTGGCTTTTCATTGGCGGCGGGACGACCTGCACAAAACTGGAACCATCAACGGCTAATGCTCCTTGTGGGCCAAGAGACACGACCACGCGTAGGGCTTTGCCGCTGCGAACCAGTTCTAGCGCTGCGGTACGAACATCGTCAGGCTGGGTGAGCTCGCGATTGACCAGCGCACTTAACTCTTTCTGGTTGGGTTTGACCAGCTCAAGTTGCCCTGGCGCTAAAGCGGCCTGAAGCGCCTCACCCGAGCTATCAACAATACAGCGGATCCCCCGCAACTGCGCTGCCCGAATCAGTTGCGTCAGTCTTTCCGCTTTGACGCCAGGCGGCAGACTGCCGCTAATGACCAGCAATGCGCCACTCTCAATAGCCAGGACTTTTTCCTCGAGTTGGCGAAACTCATCTTCGCTGAGCTTCGCGCCAGGCATAACAAAACGGTACTGTTCGTCGCTGGACGTCACGTGAACGTGCAGGTTCTGTCGCGTCCAGTCCTGGGCATTAACGGTTGAAACCGCGACCTTTTCGTCTGCCAACAGTGCGACCAGATGCTCCCCGGTAGCGCCGCCCGCGGGGAATATTGCCGTTGCCTTTCCGCCGAGGTGCGTAATGGCCCGCGCCACGTTGATCCCGCCACCGCCTGGTTCAAACACAGGGGCGCTACAGCGCAGTTTACCTTCCGGGTAAATCTGCGGCGTCAGGGTGGCGGAGTCGAGGGAAGGGGAGAGCGTCAGTGTATAAATAGAAACCATCATTACCTCCTTTTAGTATGGGTATCAGTAATCCTGGCACCAATTCACCAGAAGGCAAAGTAATTAACATCATGATTTTCAATATGAATAATGAGAAAAGTAACCAAATTGTTTTATAAAATAAAACTCGTTTTGGGATCGTTCTTATTCAAAAAATGAAATAAGAAAACGTTGCTATGTTATTTGAGCCTTTTTATAATTTATTACCTTTCTCTGGACGCCTTGTCATTGATCCTCAAGAAAGTTTCCGGGACCGAGATGGTCTCTTTTTTTGTTGTACGGACTCCTTAATAAAATGAAGCTTTTGAAGACAGTACCCGCTGCACTGATGCTGGCGGGTGGCGTGTTTGCGTCAATGAATGCGACCGCCGATGATACCGTTTTTACTGTCATGGACGATCCCACCACGGCGCAAAAGCCCTTTGAAGGTAACCTGAACGCCGGATATTTGGCGCAATCCGGTAACACGAAAAGTTCTTCGCTGACGGCGGACAGCACGCTGACCTGGTACGGCAGCAACACGGCCTGGTCCTTGTGGGGTAACGCCAGCAACACCTCCGCTAACGACGAACGCTCTTCCGAAAAATACGCAGTAGGTGGACGTAGCCGTTACAATATGACCGATTTCGACTACCTGTTTGGCCAGGCAAGCTGGTTAACCGACCGTTACAACGGCTATCGCCAGCGTGATATATTCACCGCAGGTTATGGTCGCCAGTTCCTGAACGGGCCTGTTCACAGCTTCCGTTTTGAATTCGGTCCAGGCGTACGTTATGACGAGTACACTGACGGCGATACCAAAACCCAACCGTTAGGCTACGCGTCTGGTACTTATGCCTGGCAGATGACCGACAACACCAAATTTACTCAGGGTGTTTCTGTATTCGGTGCCGATGATACAACGCTAAACTCCGAAACGGCGCTGAATGTCGCAATCAATGAACACTTTGGTTTAAAAGTGGCTTACAACGTGACCTGGAACTCTTCGCCTCCAGATACTGCACCGGATCATACCGACCGCAGAACCACGATTTCTCTGGGCTACAAAATGTAATTTCCACGGGCCGAAATATTATCGGCCCGTTTTTTTATTTTTGCGAACTGTGCTATTTTATATTGAACAGTGTTTTAAAATATTTATTCGGCTGATATCTCCATAATTTCTCCATAATGACTCCCTTCGTATTACATTCATTTTATTTGACACGAATTGATAAATAAATCGACTAGGCAAAAGTGTGATCCAGATCTACACTAATAAGACAGGCAAAATTCCGCCTTAAGTCGTTTTGAATTAATTCAGTAAGAGAACAATGATTATGAAAAAAATCAAAACTGCCGCAGCAGCAATGGTGCTTTCTGCACTTTCCTTTGGCGTATTCGCTGCTGATGAAGTTACTCCACCTGCCAGTAACACCAATACCCAGGTCGGCATTGCTAAAGCTTCTGACGTTGAGGCTGGCTCTAACATTGCCCCAGGCTCACAATCTACTGGTCAATCAATGAATGACGCTTTTGATGTGCATAAACTGGTTGCAGGTGAGTGGTCCTGATACGTTCCTTGTCGCGTTGTTATTGAAAGTAAACCAATAAATCAACCCGTCAAAAACCGGATTGTGTTGTACCGGTTTTTTTACGGTTCAGAATGATGTAAAGATAATTAAAATTTATTCATTACCTGTATTTCGTATTCGCAAAAAAACCTTCACCGAAATGTATTATTCGGTAAAGGCATTTCGCTTATCTAATTCCATGACGATCGTTTTAGCCCCAGATCATTGCCGCCCAGCGCAACAGTAACATCGCACCGCAGATAGCAATTAACACCAGCACCATTTTCCAGTGTTTCACGGCAAATCGTTTTGTTGGCATAACCTAATCCTTGTCTGTTGATAATGCCAGTGTACCAAAGAGAGCGGTGAAATGCGCATTATCCAGGGGATGAGGTTATGCCGCATCATACTGGTACGGTTCAGAACCAGTGGAATCTTTCGGCGAGAATCAACAATAAACCGGTGGCTGAAAGTATATTCAATATAACTACGGTTCTACTGGATACGTTCATGTTGTGCCCCTTAGGGTTTAAGGACCTGTTCAAGAATAGCTCAGCACGACTGTAATGCGAGCGCCAGGAAGCGACCCCGTGCAAACTCATGCGAAAGTACCAGGTACTTCTGTCTGCCACAGAGGGTGCATTCTCCCTTTTGTTAGTGTTAACATTGCAAGGTCTGCCGTAAATCCGCATTTGTCTGATTTCGTCAGGTGCATGATAACGAACCAATTTGACGATTGTTGGTCAGATGGTTTCGTAATCTACTGTTAAATAACGATTATTTTCTTTGTATATGCTCTTATGTGTGGGGCATCACTGCAAATAAGGATATAAAATGCCTGTAATTACTCTTCCTGATGGCAGCCAACGCCAATACGACCACGCTGTAAGCCCAATGGATGTGGCCCTGGACATCGGTCCTGGACTCGCGAAAGCGACCATTGCTGGCCGTGTAAATGGTGAGCTGGTTGATGCGTCTGATCTGATTGAACACGATGCGAAACTGTCAATCATCACTGCGAAAGACGAAGAAGGTCTGGAGATCATTCGTCACTCCTGTGCGCACCTGTTAGGTCATGCGATCAAGCAACTTTGGCCAAACACCAAAATGGCGATTGGCCCGGTTATCGACAACGGCTTCTACTATGACGTTGACCTTGACCACACCCTGACCCAGGAAGATATCGACGCGCTCGAAAAACGTATGCACGAGCTCGCTGAATCCAACTATGACGTCATTAAGAAGAAAGTCAGCTGGCACGAAGCGCGTGAAACCTTCGTGAAACGCGGCGAGAACTATAAAGTCACTATTCTTGATGAAAACATCTCTCATGATGACAAGCCTGGCTTGTACCATCACGAAGAATACATCGACATGTGCCGTGGGCCGCACGTGCCGAACATGCGTTTCTGTCATCACTTCAAACTGATGAAGACAGCAGGCGCTTACTGGCGTGGCGACAGCAACAACAAGATGTTGCAGCGCATCTATGGTACCGCATGGGCAGATAAAAAAGCCCTGAGCGCCTACCTGCAACGCCTGGAAGAAGCCGCAAAACGCGACCACCGTAAAATCGGTAAGCAGCTTGACCTGTATCACATGCAGGAAGAAGCGCCGGGTATGGTGTTCTGGCATAACGATGGCTGGACTATTTTCCGTGAACTGGAAACTTTCGTGCGTTCCAAGCTGAAAGAATACCAGTACCAGGAAGTGAAAGGCCCGTTCATGATGGACCGTGTGCTGTGGGAAAAAACCGGCCACTGGGACAACTACAAAGATGCGATGTTCACCACCTCGTCTGAGAACCGTGAATACTGCATTAAGCCAATGAACTGTCCGGGTCACGTTCAGATCTTTAACCAGGGTCTGAAATCCTACCGCGATCTGCCGCTGCGTATGGCGGAATTCGGTAGCTGCCACCGTAACGAGCCATCAGGTGCGCTGCACGGTCTGATGCGTGTTCGTGGTTTTACTCAGGATGATGCGCATATCTTCTGTACGGAAGATCAGGTACGTGACGAAGTTAACGCCTGTATTCGTATGGTCTACGATATGTATAGCACCTTTGGCTTCGAGAAAATCGTCGTCAAACTCTCTACGCGTCCGGAAAAACGTATCGGTAGCGATGAGACATGGGATCGTGCAGAAGCGGACCTGGCCGTGGCGCTGGAAGAGAACGGTATTCCGTTCGAATATCAGCTTGGCGAAGGTGCCTTCTACGGCCCGAAAATTGAATTTACCCTGTATGACTGCCTCGATCGCGCATGGCAGTGCGGTACTGTACAGCTGGACTTCTCCCTGCCGCAGCGTTTAAGCGCCTCTTATGTTGGCGAAGACAACGAGCGTCAGGTACCGGTCATGATTCACCGTGCAATCCTCGGTTCTCTGGAGCGCTTCATCGGCATCCTTACCGAAGAGTTTGCTGGCTTCTTCCCAACCTGGCTTGCGCCAGTGCAGGTCGTAGTGATGAATATTACCGATTCTCAGGCTGATTACGTTAAAGAATTGACGCAGAAACTACAAAATGCGGGCATTCGCGTAAAAGCAGACTTGAGAAATGAGAAGATTGGCTTTAAAATCCGCGAGCACACTTTACGTCGTGTCCCGTATATGTTGGTCTGTGGTGATAAAGAGGTGGAAGCAGGCAAAGTTGCCGTTCGCACCCGCCGTGGTAAAGACCTGGGGAGCCTGGACGTAAGTGAAGTGATTGAGAAGCTGCAACAAGAGATTCGCAGCCGCAGTCTTCAACAACTGGAGGAATAAGGTATTAAAGGCGGAAAACGAGTTCAAACGGCACGTCCGAATCGTATCAATGGCGAGATTCGCGCCCAGGAAGTTCGCTTAACAGATCTGGAAGGTGAGCCACTGGGGATTGTGAGTCTGAGAGAAGCGATCGAAAAAGCTGAAGAAGCTGGAGTAGATTTAGTTGAAATCAGCCCTAACGCCGAACCGCCAGTTTGTCGTATTATGGACTACGGCAAGTTCCTTTATGAAAAGAGTAAGTCTTCTAAGGAACAGAAGAAAAAGCAAAAAGTTATCCAGGTTAAGGAAATTAAATTCCGTCCTGGTACCGACGATGGCGATTATCAGGTAAAACTCCGCAGCCTGATTCGCTTTCTGGAAGATGGCGATAAGGCCAAAATCACACTGCGTTTCCGCGGTCGTGAGATGGCCCACCAACAGATTGGTATGGAAGTGCTTAACCGCGTCCGTGACGATCTGAGTGAACTGGCAGTAGTCGAATCCTTCCCTACGAAGATCGAAGGCCGCCAGATGATCATGGTGCTCGCTCCTAAGAAGAAACAGTAAGGCCTTCAAGCAGCAAAATCTGTGGAGCCTTCGGGCCTCATAGGTTTTGCTCGCCTATGTTTCGTTTATTTAACAATGCGAAGTGGAAGTTATTAAGATGCCAAAAATTAAGACCGTACGCGGTGCTGCTAAGCGCTTCAAAAAAACCGGTGGTGGTGGATTTAAGCGTAAGCACGCAAACCTGCGTCATATTCTGACCAAAAAATCTACTAAACGTAAACGTCACCTGCGTCCAAAAGGCCTCGTGTCTAAAGGCGATCTGGGTCTGGTTATCGCGTGCCTGCCGTACGCATAAGCCGTTAACGTTTAATTTTTTTTACTAAGAATATAGATACAGGAGAGCTCACATGGCTCGCGTAAAACGTGGTGTAATTGCTCGTGCACGTCACAAAAAAATTCTGAAACAAGCTAAAGGCTACTACGGTGCGCGTTCACGCGTATACCGCGTTGCCTTCCAGGCTGTTATCAAGGCTGGTCAGTACGCTTACCGTGACCGTCGTCAACGTAAGCGTCAGTTCCGTCAACTGTGGATTGCGCGTATCAACGCAGCAGCACGTCAGAACGGTATTTCTTACAGCAAATTCATCAACGGCCTGAAAAAAGCCTCTGTTGAAATCGACCGTAAGATCCTGGCTGACATCGCAGTATTCGACAAAGTAGCGTTCACCGCTCTGGTCGAAAAAGCGAAAGCAGCACTGGCGTAAGCCAGTTGAGAGAGGGGGCTTTGCTCCCTCTTTTGTTTTAACCTTATCAGAACATTGACTTTTACCCGTCCAGGCTTTTCAATAAGGTCTTAACGGCTCTAAACCTATAAGGTAACGCAAGCATGAATGCTGCTATTTTCCGCTTCTTCTTTTACTTTAGCACCTGATATCAGGAGGCTAGCGCGTGAAAGATGAAACGAAAAACAGCGCCGAATAAGCCTCCTGATGGAGGCTTTTTTTGTGTCTAAATTCGAGAGATTAAGTCCACCAAATCGGTGTCTGCACCGACATAATGAGGAAAACCATGTCACATCTCGCAGAGCTGGTTGCCAGTGCAACGGCCGCCATTAACCAGGCCTCAGATGTTGCCGCGTTAGACAACGTCCGCGTCGAATATCTGGGTAAGAAAGGGCACCTGACCCTTCAAATGACTACCCTGCGTGAATTGCCAGCAGAAGAGCGTCCGGCAGCGGGTGCGGTGATTAACGAAGCTAAAGAGCAGGTACAGCAGGCACTGAATGCGCGTAAATCCGCGCTGGAAAATGCGGCACTGAACGCGCGTCTGGCTGAAGAAACCATCGATGTTTCACTGCCTGGTCGTCGTATTGAGAACGGCGGTCTGCACCCGGTTACCCGTACCATTGACCGTATTGAAAGTTTCTTCGGTGAGCTCGGCTTTACCGTGGCGACTGGCCCGGAAATCGAAGATGACTATCACAACTTCGATGCCCTGAACATTCCTGGCCATCATCCGGCACGTGCTGACCACGACACTTTCTGGTTCGATGCTACGCGTCTGTTGCGTACCCAGACTTCAGGCGTTCAGATCCGCACCATGAAAGATCAAGAGCCGCCAATTCGCATCATCGCGCCAGGCCGTGTTTATCGTAACGATTACGACCAGACGCACACCCCAATGTTCCACCAGATGGAAGGCCTGATCGTTGATAAAAACATCAGCTTTACCAACCTGAAAGGGACGCTGCACGACTTCCTGAATAACTTCTTTGAAGAAGATTTGCAGGTACGTTTCCGTCCGTCCTACTTCCCGTTCACCGAACCTTCTGCGGAAGTTGACGTGATGGGTAAAAACGGCAAATGGCTGGAAGTGCTGGGCTGCGGTATGGTGCACCCAAATGTTCTGCGTAATGTCGGCATTGATCCTGAAGTCTACTCTGGCTTTGCCTTCGGTATGGGCATGGAGCGTCTGACCATGCTGCGCTATGGCGTAACCGATTTGCGCGCATTTTTCGAAAACGATCTGCGTTTCCTCAAACAGTTTAAATAAGGGCAGGACAGAATAATGAAATTCAGTGAACTGTGGTTACGCGAATGGGTGAACACCTCTCTCGATAGCGAAGCGCTTTCCAACCAAATCACCATGGCAGGCCTGGAAGTTGACGGCGTTGAGCCAGTGTCAGGTGCCTTTAACGGTGTGGTTGTAGGGGAAGTGGTCGAATGTGGTCAGCATCCTAATGCAGACAAACTGCGCGTAACAAAAGTGAACGTGGGCGGCGAACGCCTGCTGGATATCGTCTGTGGCGCGCCAAACTGCCGTCAGGGGCTGAAGGTTGCTGTGGCAACTGTTGGTGCGGTACTGCCAGGTGATTTCAAAATCAAAGCCGCAAAACTGCGCGGTGAGCCGTCAGAAGGGATGCTGTGTTCTTTCTCTGAGCTGGGTATTTCCGACGATCACAACGGCATTATTGAGCTGCCGCTGGATGCGCCAATCGGTACTGATATTCGCGAATACCTGAAACTCGATGACAACACCATCGAAATCAGCGTGACTCCGAACCGTGCAGATTGCCTGGGTATTATCGGCGTAGCGCGCGATGTTGCTGTGCTGAACCAGACCGAACTGAATGCGCCAGAAATTGCCCCGGTTGCTGCCACCATCACCGACACTCTGCCGATTCAGGTTGAAGCCGCCGATGCGTGCCCGCGTTATCTGGGTCGTGTCGTGAAAGGTATTAATGTTAAAGCGCCAACCCCACTGTGGATGAAAGAGAAGCTGCGTCGTTGCGGCATTCGCTCCATTGATGCGGTTGTAGACGTAACTAACTACGTTCTGCTGGAGCTGGGCCAGCCAATGCACGCGTTCGATAAAGATCGTATCGAAGGCGGTATCGTTGTGCGTATGGCGAAAGAGGGCGAAACCCTGGTTCTGCTGGACGGCAGCGAAGCAAAACTGAACGCTGACACCCTGGTGATTGCGGATCATGGTAAAGCGCTGGCGATGGGCGGCATCTTCGGTGGCGAACATTCCGGTGTGAATGACGAAACGCAGAACGTGCTGCTGGAATGCGCCTTCTTCAGCCCGCTGTCTATCACGGGCCGTGCACGTCGCCATGGCCTGCATACCGACGCCTCTCACCGTTATGAGCGTGGTGTTGATCCGGCACTGCAATACAAGGCAATGGAGCGTGCAACGCGCCTGTTGATCGATATCTGTGGCGGCGATGCTGGCCCGGTTATTGATGTCACAAACGAAGCCACTCTGCCGAAACGCGCAACCATCACCCTGCGCCGCAGCAAGCTGGATCGTCTGATTGGCCACCATGTGGAAGATGCGCAGGTTAGCGACATTCTTAAACGTCTGGGCTGCGACGTCACCGAAGGTCAGGACGAGTGGAAGGCTGTTGCGCCATCATGGCGTTTCGATATGGAAATCGAAGAAGACCTGGTGGAAGAAGTGGCGCGTGTTTACGGCTACAACAACATCCCGGACGCGCCGGTACAGGCAGGTCTGGTGATGGGCTCTCACCGTGAAGCCGACCTGTCCCTGAAGCGTGTGAAAACCATGCTCAACGACAAAGGTTACCAGGAAGTGATCACCTATAGCTTCGTTGATCCGAAGGTACAGCAGTGGATCCACCCGGCTCAGGAAGCACTCATCCTGCCAAGCCCAATTTCAAGCGAAATGTCAGCGATGCGTCTGTCCTTGTGGACGGGTCTGCTCGGGACTATCGTTTATAACCAGAATCGTCAGCAAAACCGCGTGCGCATTTTCGAGAGTGGATTGCGCTTTGTACCAGATAATCAGGCAAATTTAGGCATCCGTCAGGATCTCATGCTGGCTGGCGCCATTAGCGGCAACCGCTATGAAGAACACTGGGACCTGGCAAAAGGGACGGTTGATTTCTACGATATGAAGGGCGATCTGGAAGCGATTCTCGATCTGACCGGTAAATTATCTGAAATTGAATTCCGTGCGGAATCCATCCCGGCCCTGCATCCAGGCCAGAGTGCTGCCATTTATTTAGATGGCAAACGCGTTGGTTTCATTGGTGTTGTTCACCCTGAGCTGGAGCGCAAACTGGATCTGAATGGCCGTACCATCGTGTTCGAGCTGGAGTGGAATCCGGTTGCAGACCGCGTCATTCCTCAGGCGCAGGATGTTTCACGCTTCCCGGCGAACCGCCGTGATATCGCGGTTGTGGTCGCTGAAAACGTTCCCGCAGCAGATATTTTGGTCGAATGTAAGAAAGTTGGCGTAAATCAGGTAGTTGGCGTAAACTTATTTGACGTGTACCGCGGCAAGGGCGTAGCAGAAGGTTTCAAGAGCCTCGCTATCAGCCTTATCCTTCAGGATACCAGCCGTACACTCGAAGAAGAGGAGATTGCCGCTACCGTCGCCAAATGTGTAGAGGCATTAAAAGAGCGATTCCAGGCCTCATTGAGGGATTGAACCTATGGCGCTTACAAAAGCTGAAATGTCAGAATATCTGTTTGATAAGCTTGGGCTTAGCAAACGGGATGCCAAAGAGTTGGTAGAGTTGTTTTTCGAAGAGATCCGTCGCGCTCTGGAAAACGGCGAGCAGGTAAAACTCTCCGGTTTTGGCAATTTTGATTTGCGAGACAAAAACCAACGTCCGGGCCGCAACCCGAAGACGGGGGAAGATATTCCCATTACAGCCCGCCGCGTGGTGACCTTCAGACCCGGCCAGAAGTTAAAAAGCCGTGTCGAAAACGCAACGCCCAAAGCAGAGTAATATGAACTAACTAAAAAGGCCGCATTCGCGGCCTTTTTTCTTTGCTCTCCTGTAAACCCACCGTAAAATCAATTACATCTCATCCTGATAAAATCATGTCTATGCCTGACTTCGCTCATCGCCAGCGCCAATACGACCTGCGCCGCTTGCTTATTCTTGTGCTGCTGCTCCTTGTTGCCGCAGCCGTCAGCCTGTGCGCGGGCGACCGGTGGCTGGGGCCGGAAAGCTGGTTTGGCGCAGACGGGCAGCTATTTGTCTGGCAAATCCGTCTGCCGCGTACCCTGGCGGTGATCCTCGTTGGTGCGGCGCTGGCGCTCTGTGGCACCATGATGCAGGCTCTGTTTGAAAACCCGCTGGCGGAGCCGGGGCTGCTGGGGGTATCGAATGGGGCCGGTGTTGGGCTGATTGCGGCGGTTATGCTGGGGGGCGGCGAGCTTTCTGCCTGGAGCGTTAGCCTGAGCGCCATTGTCGGTGCGCTAATCATTACCGTGATACTCCTGCGCTTCGCAAGACGTCATCTATCGACCAGCCGTCTGTTGCTGGCAGGGGTTGCGCTGGGGATCATTTGCAGCGCGCTGATGACCTGGGCGGTCTACTTTTCCACCTCATTTGATTTACGCCAGCTAATGTACTGGATGATGGGCGGGTTTGGCGGTGTTGACTGGCGTCAGGGATGGCTGATGGTATTGCTTATCCCGGTGATAACCTGGGCGTGCTGCCAGGCGCAACCACTGAACATCCTTGCACTGGGCGAAACCTCTGCCCGTCAGCTCGGCATGTCGATGAACTTATGGCGCAATGTGCTGGTCATTGCCATTGGCTGGATGGTAGGGGTGAGTGTGGCGCTGGCCGGCGCGATTGGTTTTATTGGCCTTGTCATCCCGCACATGCTACGACTTTGCGGAGTCACGGACCATCGCACGTTACTCCCAAGCGCGGCCATAGCCGGTGCGGCGACGCTGCTGGTAGCTGACATTATCGCCAGGCTTGCACTGACTGCCGCTGAATTGCCAATTGGTGTGGTAACCGCCACGCTAGGCGCGCCAGTATTTATCTGGCTACTATTAAAAGCCGGACGTTAAATCTACCCAACCACGGGATAAACTGAGGGGATGCTATGCAGTACGATATTCTGAATACCGAAGTGACCACCATTGACGGCGAAAAGACAACGCTTGAGGGCTACAAGGGCAAAGTTTTGCTGCTGGTGAATGTGGCCTCTAAATGTGGCCTGACGCCGCAGTACGAGCAGCTTGAAGCGCTGCAAAAAAACTGGGAGAACGAAGGCTTTACCGTGCTTGGGTTCCCTTGCAATCAGTTCTTGGGGCAGGAGCCGGGCAGCGAAGAAGAGATCAAAACATTTTGCAGTACCACCTATGGTGTGACCTTCCCGCTGTTCAGCAAGATTGATGTCAATGGCGAGCACCGTCATCCTCTGTATGAAAAACTGGTTTCTGCTGCACCGACCGCAGTTGCCCCGCAGGGCAGTGGTTTCTACGAGCGTATGGCCAGTAAAGGACGTGCGCCGCTCTACCCGGACGATATCCTGTGGAACTTTGAAAAATTCCTGATAGGCCGTGATGGAGAGGTTGTACAGCGTTTCTCACCGGATATGACGCCGGAAGACGCCGTAGTGACTGACGCGATTAAAAAGGCGCTGGCTCACTAATGACCTTGCTGATGCAGCTTACGGATGTGGCTGAAAAAGGACGTCTTGAGCCGATGAGCGCTGCAATCAATGCAGGAGAGATCCTGCATCTTGTGGGGCCGAATGGCGCAGGAAAGAGCACGCTGCTGGCGCGCATCGCGGGGCTGACCAGCGGACAAGGCGAGATAACCCTGCTGGGGCACTCTCTTGCCGAATGGTCACCTGTGTCACTGGCGCACCGGCGGGGTTATTTAGTGCAACAGCAAGTCCCGCCGTTTGCGATGCCGGTCTGGCACTATCTTACGCTGCATCTGCATGATAAAAGCCACACAGCGCTTCTCGAAGAGGTGGCGGCGGCATTGGGCTTAGAGGACAAACTGTCGCGAAATGCCAGCCAGCTTTCTGGCGGCGAGTGGCAACGTGTGCGTCTGGCGGCCGTTATTCTTCAAATCCATCCGGCAGGCAATCCTCATGGATGTTTGCTGTTGCTGGACGAGCCAATGAGCAGCCTGGATGTCGCTCAACAGGCTGCGCTCGACAACATCCTGAGCTCACTTTCCCGTGCGGGTATCGCTGTGATCATGAGCAGCCACGACCTGAACCATACGCTACGCCATGCCCACCGGGTATGGCTGCTGGCTCGGGGGAAAATGATTGCCAGCGGCGCGCGGGATAGCGTACTGACGCCTCCTCATCTGGCCAGCGCCTATAACATGCATTTTCGCAGACTGGATATCGAAGGACATAAGATGCTGATTTCCACGACTCAGGAGTAACCGTTTCTTGCGCGGTTGCACAATTGCACGCTAAATTACGAAAAGAACAATAAAAGCAGAGGATTCGTCTGAAATGCGATTCTGGTTTCTCCTTGCAGCGGCGTTATTTCTTGCGGGATGCAGTAGCCATCGAGCACCGCCACCAAATGCGCGATTGTCTGATTCCATTACGGTCATTGCCAGCCTTAACGATCAGCTGAGCAACTGGCGCGGTACGCCGTATCGTTACGGTGGGATGAGCCGTGGTGGTGTGGATTGCTCGGGTTTTGTGCTCATGACGTTTCGCGATAAGTTTGATTTACAGCTGCCACGTGAAACGCGTAAACAGGCTGAAATCGGCACTGAAATTGATAAGGACGATTTACTGCCTGGCGACCTCGTATTTTTCAAAACAGGCTCGGGTGAAAGCGGCCTTCATGTTGGCATTTATGATACGGATAACCAGTTCATTCATGCCTCAACCAGTCGCGGGGTGATGCGTTCATCTCTCGATAATGTTTACTGGCGCAAAAATTTCTGGCAAGCCAGGCGTATTTAGCAACGTTGAACATGTCAGTTTCCTGGCGCGCACTGGCTAAAAAAACGCGCCTGAGTTTCAGATATATGTTGATTAAAGTTAAATTCATGCCGAATTAATTATGTCTGTATGTGTCTGTTTTATCTAAAACTGGCTATTAACGAGTAACCAGGATAAGATTATTTTAGATTCAGGGATAAATCTGAAAATTAATACGGAACTAATGAAATTAATCTTATTAAAATCAATACAGTGGAATTGTGTCAGCAATTGCTCCAGGATGTCCTCTATCATCTTTAAAGCGGGGCGAGCGCAATGATTATCACGTTAGATAATGCTTACCAGTCTGATTTTTTACTTTGCCCTGCACGTAATAGTGCCGGGGAACTTAAAGCTTTAGAAATTATGGTTAACTTTGTTGGCGTGGATACAAACGTACGAATCCCCACTGAACTTGTTATCCCACATCTTTCACCTACGGAAGAGCTCGCGCTGTTTCAGGAAAAACTGCAACTGCTCGCGACATGCAAACTGTTCTTTATTCAGCATCAACTTATTGCATGGATTAATATTACACCTGCAATTGTTGAGTTTTTATTAACAAATGAAAACGCTGTTTCAATAATCGAACGTTTCCCATTTCTGGAGTTTACCGTTAATGAGAATTATCCGGGTTTAAATAACGGGAAGGACGATCTGGAGATGGCAAGGATGGCGATCCGTTATCCGCTGGCGCTGGCCAATTTTGGTGCCGGGGCCGCTTCGCTGAAGCCTGTTTATGACGGTTTGTTTAAACGTGTGATCATCGACAGAAGCTTTATTCAACAGCGCGTAACCGAGTTGTCATTTGAGCCATTTATGCGTGCGATCCTCTGGCAAATAACACCACACTGCAAGTCGGTGATTGTGGCAGGTATCGATGACCACGGAACATTGCAGCGCGTGATGCCATTTGAGTTCGGCGCAATGCTGGGCGCACTCTGGCCTGCAGTCACGGCGGAACATGTCACCCAGCTTGTTCAGTGATAACCCTTGTTTTCGCCCGTGTTTAAGTCCAGGTAAACCCTCTACACTAAAAGCAGGAGGACTTATGACCCTGTCTTTTACTGCACACTGGCATGACGAGTTGCCCGGCTTTTATACCGCGCTCAATCCAACCCCATTACAAAATGCCCGATTGATCTGGCATAACGACCTGCTTGCCGATACGTTGGGCGTTCCGGCTGCGTTATTCCAGCCTTCCGAAAGTGCTGGCGTCTGGGGCGGCGAAACGCTGCTCCCAGGCATGAAACCCCTGGCCCAGGTTTACAGCGGACACCAGTTTGGCGTCTGGGCGGGTCAGTTGGGTGATGGCAGAGGCATTTTGCTGGGTGAACAACAACTTCCCGATGGACAATCATTCGACTGGCATCTGAAAGGTGTGGGTCTTACCCCGTATTCCCGGATGGGCGATGGCCGCGCGGTGCTGCGCTCAACCATTCGCGAGTGTCTGGCGTCGGAAGCGATGCACGCGTTGGGGATCCCCACCACACGGGCATTATCAATCGTGACTAGCGACACGCCTGTCGCGCGAGAAACGATGGAGCAGGGGGCGATGCTGATGCGCGTTGCGCAAAGCCACCTGCGTTTTGGCCATTTCGAACATTTCTATTATCGTCGTGAGCCGGACAAGGTCCGCCAGCTTGCTGATTACGCCATTCGCCGCCACTGGCCCGCATTGCAGGACGAGGAGGATAAATACCGCCTCTGGTTCTGTGATGTGGTGGCGCGCACCGCGTCGATGATCGCCCGCTGGCAAAGCGTGGGGTTTGCGCATGGCGTGATGAATACCGATAACATGTCCATCCTGGGGCTGACCTTTGACTATGGCCCGTACGGCTTCCTTGATGATTATCAGCCGGGTTATATCTGTAACCACTCCGATTACCAGGGGCGATACAGCTTCGACAACCAGCCGGCGGTAGGGCTGTGGAATTTGCAGCGCCTTGCGCAATCCTTATCACCGTTTATCGATGTTGATGCCCTCAACGATGCGCTCGATACCTATCAGGAGGTTCTGCTGCGCGAATACGGGGTATTAATGCGCGGGAAACTGGGGCTGGTAACACAAGAGAAGGGCGACAACGACATCCTGAACGGGCTTTTCTCGCTGATGGCGCGTGAGGGCAGTGATTACACCCGTACCTTCCGGATTCTGGGCCAGACGGAGCAGCACAGCAGCGCTTCTGTGCTGCGCGATGAGTTCATCGACCGCCCGGCTTTTGATGACTGGTACCGGCAGTATCGTGAGCGTTTGCAGCGCGAAAATGTGGATGATGCAACCCGTCAGGCGCAAATGAATGCGGCTAACCCGGCGATGGTCTTGCGCAACTGGCTGGCGCAGCGGGCGATTGAACAGGCAGAGCAGGGCGAATACGCGGAGCTGCATCGGTTGCACTCGGCGTTGCGTACACCTTTTGCCGACAGGGATGATGATTATGTCAGCCGCCCACCTGACTGGGGCAAGCGGCTGGAAGTCAGTTGCTCAAGCTAAGGGGTGAGAAAAACCTGCGGTGCGTGGTGAGCCGGATGCTTGCCGACGTGAACCTGCGCGCCATACCAGCGCGCCAGCGTGTCGGCCTGCAAGACCAGTTCCGGCGTGCCGTGGGAAACTATCTGCCCGTTATGTAATAACACGACCCGATCCGCCCACAGCGCGGCGAGATTCAGGTCGTGCAGAACAACACAAACGTGTAATTTTCCCCGGCCGGTTAAGGTTTTCAACAGACGCAGCAGGTGCTGCTGGTGGTAAAGATCCAGCGCCGAGGTTGGCTCATCCAGAAACAGCCAGCCGCCTGGCTCGTCGTCACACCACAACTGCGCCAGCGCGCGGGCAAGCTGCACGCGCTGCTGTTCTCCCCCTGACAACGCTGCGAACTGCCGCCCGGTGAGCGGTAAACAACCCGTTATCTGCATCACCTCACGCACCAGCGCTGCTTCAGGATGACGTGTCCAGGGCGCGCGCCCCATTCCCACTACGGCTTCTACAGGCCAGTCAAAGCCAAGCTGTGTCTGCTGTCGCATCACTGCCCGGCGACGCGATAATGTTTCCGGGTGCCATGCGTGAAGGGGTTTTCCGGCCAGTAAGCATTGCCCGCTTGTAGGTTTGAGATAACCCGTGAGCAGGCGCAATAACGTCGATTTCCCTGCGCCGTTAGGGCCAATCAGCGCCACCAGCTCACCCCGGGGTAACGAAAGGGATACGTCATTAATCAGGGTGCGGTGAGGCACGCTGAAGGTGAGATTTTCAGCGCTAAAACAATCAGCCATGCTGGCCTCCCCGACGGAAAATAAGCCACAGGAACCAGGGCGCGCCAAGAATGCTGGTCAGTAGCCCAACCGGCATTTCCGCCGGAGCAACCAGGGTTCGCGCAACCGTATCGGCAATCAACAGTAAAAATGCCCCTGCCAGCACGGAACCGGGGATCACCGCCCGGTGATCGGCGCCGAGCCACATTCGAATCAGATGCGGCACCACCAGCCCGACAAAGCCGATAACGCCACTGATGGCAACGGCCGCAGCCACCAGCAACGCGCTGCACAGCAGTAAAACGCGCTGAACGACCTTCACATCGACCCCGAGATAATGCGCCTCTTCTTCACCCAGTTGCAGCAGATTGAGCGCAGTCGCAAGGCGCCAGATAATCCATACCGTGGGTACCATCAGCGAGGTCACGGCCAGAAGCGTTGACCACTGGGCCTGCCCAAGGCTGCCCATTCCCCACAACGACAGCTGGCGAAGCTGGGCATCGTTACTGATCCAGGAAAGTACCCCCACCGCCGCGCCGCACAGCGCGTTGATGGCAATGCCCACCAGCAGCAGCCGCGACAGTGAGCTTTCCCGCTGCTGACTGAGCAGGAAAATCACCACGGTTGCCGCCAGCGCACCGAGAAATGCCGCGAGCATGGGCGCGTATAACATCACCAGGGCCGGCAGTGAAAGCGGGATAACCACCCACAGCGCAACGGCCAGCGCAGCACCACTGCTAATCCCAAGCAGGCCCGGGTCAGCAAGTGGATTGCGAAAAAGCCCCTGCATCACACAGCCCGCCAGCGCCAGCGAACCACCAATCACCAGTGCCAGCAGCACGCGGGGCAGACGGATGGTAAGCCAGATCTGACGAAGCGCGTCATCGCTGTTATTCCACAGCAGGCTTACCGGCAGACGCAACGCGCCAAAACCGGTTGCCAGAAGCGTCATCACCAGCAGCGCCATGGCCAGCATACACAGTGCGAGTGTGATACGCCGGGTCATCAGGGCAGTAGCTCTGCTTTAGTGCGCAACTGCTGAATGGCCTGTGGCGTGCGCACGCTGAAGCCCAGCAGCGCCATATCATCAATAGCCAGCACCTGCTTGTTACGCCCTGCCGGTGTCTGCGCCAGACCTGGCAGCTTCCACAGATTCTCTTCACCGCCGAGCGCTTTCACGCCGTCTTGCGAAATAACAACCAGATCGGGCTGGCTTGCGATAACCCCTTCCTGAGAGAGTGGCTGATAGCGGGTGAAGCCCTGCATGGCATTCTGCAACCCTGCGGCGCGAATGGCGGCATCGGCCCCGGTCTGTTGTCCTGCCGCCATTGCGGTCATGCCGCCATGGTTGAGGATAAACAGCACACGCGTGTTAAGCGGTGTCGTGGGCAGTGCCGCTAACGCCTGACGCAGCTTGCCGCGCAGGATCTCGCCCTGTGCCTGCTGGTGAGTGGCTTGCGCAATCACCCGGACTTTTTCATCAATCACGCTCAGGTCATTGCTGCCGGGTACGGTGACGACTTTCACATGGCTTTGTTCGACCTGCTCTAAGGCAAGAGAAGTCTGTGCCTGCGCGCTTGCCAGCACCAGCGTCGGGCGCATGGATAAAATCCCTTCGGCATTAAGCTGGCGCAAATACCCCACATCCGGCAGGTCGTTTGCCGCCTGCGGCCACTGGCTGGTGCTGTCGCGTGCGACCAGCGACGATTGCGCACCCAGCGCATAGACAATCTCCGTGACATCGCCGCCGAGCGTGACCACTCTCTCAGGCGTGGCGGCAAACGCTACCAGCGGTAAGGCGCTGAGCAGGGCGAACCATTTTTTCATGCGGCCAGCCCTTTTGGTGTCAGGGCATCAATCTGGCTGCGCCACTGGCTTTGTTCAGGTTCACCTTCGGTACGCTGACCATACAGCTGTGCGATTTGTGTACCGTCGGCGGCAAACAGCTCCAGGCTGGTCACATGGCCGTCAGCGGTGGGTTTGCGGGTCACCCAGGTTTCGGCGATGGTCTCTTCCAGCAGATGCAGGGTAAAGGCTGGATTAAAGATGTTCAGCCAGCCTTTCATCGGTACCCATTTTTCCACTGCGCCGGTGAAGATCTGCACGCAGCCGCGGTTGCCGACAAATACCATAATTTCGTTGCCGTCCTGGTGAGCAGTATCCAGCAGTTGCGCCAGCGCGCGGTTATCGACCTTGCACGCCAGATCGTCACCCACCAGGCGGAAGGCCTGCTGGCGGGACAGATTATGGCGTTTCAGCAGGGTAAAGAACTGATGGACGTCGGTCATGGCGCGCCACTCTTTATCCACGAGAGCACCGTCGGCGTTTTCAGCATGAACAGGCAGTTCAGCGGCTTTCAGTGCCAGAGGTGGGTTATCGGCAAAGATAAAGCGTGTGAGCACATCCCCCCATGCAGAGACGTCAGTATTATCAGTGGTGTACACCTTCAGCAGCGCGTCGCCCTGATGGTCGAAGAACTGGATGCTCTGACGTTCACCACGGGCAGTGGTTTCGCTGATATGGAACACGCTCGCCCACTGGTTCAGGAACAGACGTAAATCCAGCGCACGCGGATTCAGCACCAGCCCGGCGTGGCCGTTGAGGTGCTGGTTGGTGAAGGCGCCAACCTGCTCGTGAACGGCATATTCGTTGCGGCAGATGCACTTGGTTTCACCCACGGTTTCCAGTGCGCCTAAGATCTCACGAATTTCTCCGTGTAGCCGCCATGCATCATGTCCCACGCGTGCAAAGGTCAGCTCGGCTTCACTGATATTCATCAGGCCTGCGATGTCACGCGCGTACTTACCCGGGTTTTCTTTTTTTAGCTCAAGCCAGCGTGTGTAGTGATTCATTGTCTCTTCCTTTCTTAATATTTGCCCCGGCGAGCCGGGGCGAGGGGATTACCACTGATAACTCACGAAAATCTTACCGTTACGGCCATCCTGCGGGATACCCTGCGGCGACCAGTACTCTTTATCAAAGGCGTTACCCAGCACCAGCGTGGTGGTTACCCCTTTCAGCTGCTCCTGGCCCTTATAGCTCACGTAGAAATCGTTGACCGCGTAGCCGGGTTGTTCGCTGTAGCTGCTGCTGATATGCGTTGAACGATCGGCAAATGTGCCGATCCAGCCCACAGAGAATCCGCTTTGCGCCACCGGGATGTCCAGCTTGCTGGTGACGGTATCCGGGTTGATGCTGGAGATGTATTCGCCGGTGTCGGTGTCTTTACCGCGTGTACGGTTATAAGCCATATCCAGGCTGAACAGGTCGGCGGAGTATTTCGCCATCACGTCCCAGCCCCAGATTTTGGCGTTTGGCACGTTATAGGACATGGTCGTCGCGGCAGCAAAATCGACGGTGGTTGAGATGTAGTCTTTGGCTTTGGTGTCGAAGTAGCTGGCTTTGAATTCCAGCGCATCGCTCGCCAGCATCAGGTTGTCAAAGCGCAGGCCAAATCCGTACTCCTGGGTTTCGTTGGTTTCCGGGCGCAGGTTCGGGTTTGGCACCCAGTAGTTAGTGTAGAAACTGCCGATGGAGAAGTGCTTCGCATCGTTGTACATCTCACCCATTGTCGGGGCACGGAATGCCTGGGCGTAAGAACCGAACAGCATCAGCCAGTCTGCTGGGCTTACTGTTAACCCCGCGCGGGATGACCACTGGTCGGCATCCACATCGTCATAACCATCACTGCTGCCGCGATAGTTGTCATAACGCGTTCCGCCGAGGATCGTCACAGGCAGGTCACGCAGGGTGATTTCGTCCTGTAGCCAGCCGGAGCTGAAGTCAATTTTTGCGTCCGGGAAACCGGTGGCTACGCCACCCGGGTTCTGCTCCTGGCGGTAGTATTCGCCGCCGTAGGTGAGCAGGTGCGATGCGAAAGTATCAGAGAACAGACGAGTTCGGTTTTCAACCTTCCCACCTTTGGTGGTCTGCTTGCGAAATTCGCCCGAGCCACCAACGTTCTGAGCATTAATGCGCGCTTCCGACCAGTAGACTTTTGCATCGGCATTGAGCCAGTCGTTGCCTTCCGGGGCAATGTTGTAGCCGAGCTGGGCATCCCGCTGGATGGTGGAACGGTCAGTCATTGGGTTGCTGGAATCGCTGGCTTCAGAAGTTTGCGGATTTTTTGGCTCCTGCGCCGCATTGTTGTAGTAGCGCAGCGAGCCGCTCAGTGTCTGGGCGGTGTCGATTTTCCAGCTGCCTTTCGCCAGCATATTGCTGATGGATTCATCGTTTGGTGCGGTCGTGCCGTCGCTCTGGCGAATATCCCCGCGATCGCGGCTTGACCAGGCGACTAAGCCATCCAGGGTATCGGTGCGGCCATAGGCGCTCGCCCCCATCCCGATACTGTGATCGCCTGTCGCCCCTGTCCCGAATACGCGATAACCGCTGTTTTTGCCCTGCTCCAGCAGGTCTTTGGCATCGGCGGTGTCATAGGAAATCACGCCACCCAGCGCACCACTGCCGTACAGCAGGGCAGACGGGCCGCGAACCACTTCAATGCGCTTAATCAACGCCGGATCCAGGAAAGTGCTGTTGAGGTGACCTGTGTCGGTGCCCTGGCGTACACCATCAACCAGCACTAACACACCGCGACGATCGTAACCGCGCAGGTTGACATCCTGGCCGTTAGTACGTCCGGTGCCGTCGAGCGTCAGCCCCGGGACTTTGCGCAGCAGGTCTGCGGCGGAGCTGGCGGTTTGATTTTCCGGGGCGGTAGCGTCAATCACGCTCACCATCATCGGGGCTTCAAAGGCACTGCGGGCATTACCGGTCGCGGTAACGGTAATATCATCTGCGGCAGCAAACGCGGCACCCGGCAGGGTGCTGACAATGGCCAGCGCCAGAAGTGATGGACGCAAAGACGCGGAATGCAGGTGTGGCATAGCAACTCTCCATTAAGAATCGAAAGCGCTGGCTGCCTGGGGATCACCTGGGTGGCTGGCGTATTTTTTTGAGTAATTTATTTAGTCAGGATCAGTTTTCCGGCATGGGTCTGGCGCAGCAGGTAGTGCTGGCCGTCATGCTCGATAATGACCCGCCCCTCATCACCCAGCAGACTTTTGCTGTCAATACGGCGGTCGTCAGGAGAGGGGGAAGGCGCTGTGTGTGTTTTTACAGGCGTAGCCGGGGTGTTATCCATACGTGACATAATGTTTACAAATAATAATCAATGTAACAATGATAATCATTATCAACAAAGTCAAAATTCACAGCAAGCCTTTTTGTGAAAAATTTGTGACGGGATCAAATTTGAGGGGAGAAGGGGGCGGTCTGGTGCCCTCACTCCGGCCCTCTCCCACAGGGAGAGAGGGAAGGGCTATAACATCAAAAACGTGAGTCCACCGCAGCCGCCAGTTTCTCCAGCAGCAGCTCGCTGTCTTCCCAGCTCAGACACGGGTCGGTAATCGACTGGCCGTAAACGATCGGCTGGCCAGCCACCACTTTCTGCGTCCCTTCCTTGAGGAAACTTTCAGCCATAATCCCGGCCACGGCCGTCGAGCCACTGCGGATCTGCTGACAAACCTCATCGCACACGTCCAGCTGGCGGCGATGCTGTTTCTGGCAATTGCCGTGGCTGAAGTCCACCACCAGGTGTTCTGGCAGATCAAACTCGGCCAGCGTTTCACAGGCGGCAGCGATATCTTCTGCGTGGTAATTCGGTTTTTTGCCACCGCGCATAATGATATGGCCGTACGGATTACCGCTGGTCTGGTAAATGGTCATATGGCCGTTTTTATCCGGCGAGAGGAACATATGGCTGGCGCGGGCCGCGCGGATTGCATCAACCGCGATGCGGGTATTGCCGTCGGTGCCGTTTTTAAACCCAACCGGGCAGGAGAGGGCAGACGCCATTTCGCGGTGGATTTGGCTTTCAGTGGTCCGCGCGCCGATCGCGCCCCAGCTGATAAGGTCGGCAATAAATTGCCCGGTCACCATATCGAGGAATTCGGTCGCGGTAGGGACACCCAGTTCATTGACCTGCAACAGCAGCTTACGCGCCAGCTCAATACCGTGATTCACGCGATAACTGCCGTTCAGGTCAGGGTCTGAAATCAGCCCTTTCCAGCCGACAACGGTGCGTGGTTTTTCAAAGTAGGTACGCATCACGATTTCCAGGCGATGCTGGTGCTTATCACGCAGAACCTGAAGTCGTTTGGCGTAATCCATCGCGGCATCCAGGTCGTGAATGGAGCAAGGGCCGATGATCACCAGAAGACGGCGGTCTTCACCATTCAGGATTTTTTCAATACGACGGCGGGAGGCCGTGACATGTTCCGCAACGCCTGCGGAAACAGGGTGTCGCACCGCCAGCTCAGCCGGGGTAATCAGGCTATCAATACGCGCAGTGCGGAGTTCGTCGGTTTTATTCATGGAATATCTCAGAAAATTTTTGCTTCATCGGCAGACTACCGGGAAGTGATGGGCATCACCTTAAACCAATCCCTGCTGATTTCAAGTTCGGGGCGAAGCCGCCCCGATGATGTGCAGAATGATACCTTAATCTGGATTAATGTACTAGCATATTAGTACATGCGACGACTCAGTCCCATGATATCGAGGATTTTGGTAGCGATTTCTTCTACCGAATAGTTGGTGCTGTTAAGCCACGGGATCTGGTTTTTCCGGTACAGCGCTTCAACTTCTGAGACTTCCATACGGCACTGGCGCATTGAGGCGTAGCGGCTGTTCTCGCGGCGTTCCTCACGGATAGCGGCCAGGCGTTCCGGGTTTATTGTCAGGCCAAACAGCTTATGTTGCAGTGGCTTAAGCGCAGCGGGTAAAACCAGGTTATCCATATCGTCGGCAATAAAGGGGTAGTTTGCCGCACGGATCCCAAACTGCATGGCCAGGTACAGGCTGGTCGGGGTTTTACCGCAGCGTGATACGCCAAGCAGGATCACCTGCGCCTGATCGAGATTACGCAGGGAGATGCCGTCATCGTGAGCCAGGGTGTAATCAATGGCCGCGATACGGGCATCGTACTTGATCAGGTTTCCAGGGTTAAGGCCGTGGGTGCGGTGGGCAATCGGCGTGGGATCAAGCTTCAGTTCACCCTGCAGCGGGGCTACCAGGGCCTGCACGATGTCCTGACAAAACCCTTCACTTTGCAGAATGATCTGACGAATTTCTGGGATCACAATGGAATAGAAGACCAGCGGACGCACGCCCGATTGCTGGTAGATGGCGTCAATCTGGTCTTTCACGGCTTTTGCGCGACTTTCATTTTCCACAAACGGCAGCGTGATGCTGTTGATGGAAACCGGGAACTGCGACATGACCGCATGTCCCAGCACTTCGGCGGTAATCGCCGTACCATCAGAAATATAAAAAACGTGGCGATCGACAGCATTATCCATTTTTCTCACCCTGAATATCGGACCTAATTGACTGAAAGCATAAATTAAAAAAGTAAAATACAACAGAGAGGGAATCGTCTTAATTATAAATGAAACGGTATTTTTAATTTTAATGAAAAGTGGATTTCATTTTTTGAAAAACCGATATAAACCGAACATTTTTGTGGGAATCCATTGGAATCATTGAGTTAGAGGTTGATGGGAAAGTATCCGAAAAAATAAAAAATAAAGTTGCTTACACGATTCACCGTTTTTTTCACGACAACAAATATGCGAGGATAAATACGCATTAAGGTGTTTCTTAATCCCGTTCAAATATCACAAAAGGATTGTTTCGATGTCCAACAATGGCTCGTCACCGCTGGTGCTTTGGTATAACCAACTCGGCATGAATGATGTAGACAGAGTTGGGGGCAAAAATGCCTCCCTTGGTGAAATGATTACTAACCTGTCCGGTATGGGTGTCTCCGTACCGAATGGGTTTGCCACTACCGCCGAAGCGTTTGACCTGTTTCTTGATCAAAGCGGTGTAAACCAGCGCATTTACGAACTGCTGGATAAAACGGATATCGATGATGTTGCTGAGCTTGCGAAAGCCGGCGCACAGATCCGCCAGTGGGTCATCGACACACCTTTCCAGCCGGAACTGGAAAAAGCGATTCACGACGCGTACGACCAGCTTTCCTCTGACGATGCGCAGGCCTCGTTTGCGGTACGCTCTTCTGCCACTGCAGAAGATATGCCGGATGCCTCCTTCGCCGGTCAGCAGGAAACCTTCCTCAACGTGCAGGGCTACGATGCCGTGCTGGTGGCGGTGAAGCACGTGTTTGCTTCCCTGTTCAACGACCGCGCCATTTCGTATCGCGTGCATCAGGGCTATGACCACCGTGGCGTGGCGCTCTCGGCAGGCATTCAGCGCATGGTGCGCTCTGATGTCGGCTCATCCGGCGTGATGTTCTCCATTGATACCGAATCCGGCTTCGACCAGGTGGTATTTATCACCTCTGCGTGGGGTCTGGGTGAAATGGTGGTGCAGGGTGCGGTTAACCCCGACGAATTCTACGTGCACAAACCAACGCTTGCGGCAAACCGTCCGTCTATCGTGCGCCGCACCATGGGGTCGAAAAAGATCCGCATGATTTACGCCCCGACTCAGGAGCACGGCAAGCAGGTTAAAATTGAAGACGTGCCGCAGGAACAGCGCGACCGCTTCTCTCTGACCGATGCCGAAGTGCAGGAACTGGCGAAGCAGGCAGTGCAGATTGAGAAACACTATGGCCGCCCGATGGATATCGAGTGGGCCAAAGACGGCAACACCGGAAAGCTATTTATCGTGCAGGCGCGACCGGAAACCGTCCGCTCTCGTGGTCAGGTGATGGAGCGCTATACGCTTCATGCGCAGGGCAAAGTGATTGCTGAAGGCCGTGCCATCGGTCACCGTATTGGTGCAGGCCCGGTGAAAGTTATCCAGGATATCAGCGAGATGAACCGCATTCAGCCGGGTGATGTCCTCGTCACCGACATGACCGACCCGGACTGGGAACCGATCATGAAGAAGGCTGCGGCTATTGTTACCAACCGTGGTGGCCGTACCTGCCATGCGGCGATCATCGCCCGTGAACTGGGTATCCCGGCGGTTGTTGGCTGTGGTGATGCGACCGAACGCATGAAGGATGGCGAGAACGTGACCGTCTCCTGTTCGGAAGGCGATACCGGTTATGTCTATGCCGAGCTGCTGGACTTCAGCGTGAAAAGCTCCAGCGTGGATACCATGCCGGATCTGCCGCTGAAGATCATGATGAACGTGGGTAACCCGGACAGGGCGTTTGACTTCGCCTGCCTGCCAAACGAAGGTGTTGGCCTGGCGCGTCTGGAATTCATCATCAACCGTATGATTGGCGTGCACCCGCGTGCACTGCTGGAGTTCGACGATCAGGACGCGAAACTGCAAAACGAAATTCGCGAAATGATGAAAGGCTACGACTCGCCGAAAGAGTTCTACGTTGGCCGCCTGACCGAAGGGATCGCGACGCTGGGGGCTGCGTTCTATCCGAAACGCGTCATCGTGCGTTTGTCTGACTTCAAATCTAACGAATACGCCAACCTGGTGGGCGGCGAGCGTTATGAGCCAGAAGAAGAGAACCCGATGCTGGGCTTCCGTGGTGCCGGACGTTATGTGTCTGACAGCTTCCGTGACTGCTTCGCGCTGGAGTGCGATGCGGTGAAACGCGTGCGCAACGATATGGGGCTGACCAACGTTGAAATCATGATTCCGTTCGTGCGTACCGTGGCGCAGGCCAAAGCGGTGGTGGAAGAGCTGGCGCGTCAGGGTCTGAAGCGTGGTGAAAACGGACTGAAGCTCATCATGATGTGCGAAATTCCGTCCAACGCCCTGCTGGCTGAGCAGTTCCTGGAGTACTTCGACGGTTTCTCTATCGGTTCAAACGATATGACGCAGCTGACTCTGGGTCTTGACCGCGATTCTGGCGTGGTTTCCGAGCTGTTCGATGAGCGTAATGACGCGGTAAAAGCGCTGCTGTCAATGTCCATCAAGGCGGCGAAGAAACAGGGCAAATACGTCGGGATTTGTGGTCAGGGTCCATCCGACCATGAAGACTTTGCCGCCTGGCTGATGGAAGAGGGGATCGACAGTCTTTCCCTGAACCCGGACACTGTGGTGCAAACCTGGCTGAGCCTGGCCGAACTGAAAAAGTAATGTCGTAATCCCTGTATGCTGAAAGGTGAGGATATTAATCCTCACCTTTTTTATTTCCCCGCTGACATGCTCCCCGTCACAAATAAAGCAAAAAACCAAATATCATAATTTGTCTGTTAATTTAGACAATTGTTAGCGCGCAAAGCGTTGCTAATACTTGAGCCTTAACTGCGCATTACCCTACATGGTGTGCAACTGGTTGAAATACGTTTTAACCTGATAAAAGGCCCATAAAAATGAACATCTCTCCTGTCTTACGTACGAAAGATAAAATAGGTTACGGTTTAGGTGATATGGCCAGCGCGCTGGTCTGGCAAACCGCAACATTATTTCTTGCCTATTTTTATACGGATGTATTTGGTTTGCCGGCAGCAATAATGGGAACCATGTTTTTAGTGGTGCGCGTGGTTGATGCCTTTGTCGATCCTTGTATTGGCGCGCTGGTGGATCGCACGCAAACCCGTCATGGCCGCTTTCGCCCGTGGCTGTTGTGGTTTGCCATTCCTTTTGGCGTGAGTTGCCTGATTACGTTCTATGTTCCCGATGTAGGGGCCACGGCGAAAATCACTTATGCCTGCGTGACTTATACCATCCTGAGTCTTATCTATTCGGCCATTAATGTGCCCTATTGCGCGATGCCCGGAGCGCTAACCCTTGACCCGCGTGAACGCCATTCGCTGCAATCCTGGCGCTTTGGTTTGTCCTTTATCGGCGGTCTGATTGTCACGGTTATTGCCCTGCCGCTGGTGGCAAAACTGGGTGATGGCAATGTGCAGAAAGGCTATTTCTACGCCATGAGTTTAATGGGGCTATTAGGCATCGTTTTATTTTTCTGCTGTTTTATGATGACCCGCGAGCGTTATTCTCCCCGCAGCGATACTTCCGGTTCGATGCTTACCGATTTAAAACGCCTGGCGGGAAATAGCCAGTGGCGGATAGTGTTTGTGTTTAATATTTTATTGCTGACCGCAGTGGTTACGCGCGGCTCGGCAACCCTGTATTACGTTAACTATGTATTGGTGCGCCCGGAACTGGTTTTCGCCTTTATTGTTTCCGGTATGGTGGCCTCTCTCAGTGGGGCATTATTGTCTGAACGGTTATTGGGTAAATTCGACCGGGTTCGGGCTTATCAGTGGACGATTATCACCTTCGTTGTATTCGGCGCACTTATTTTCTTCCTGCCGCCGTCACAGGTCTGGCTGATATTCGGCCTGAACATTATCTTCAGCTTTATTCAAAACCTGACCACGCCGCTGCAATGGACCATGTTCTCTGATGTGGTGGACTACGAAGAGCATCGTAGTGGCCGTCGACTGGATGGGCTGGTGTTTTCCACCGCGCTGTTTGCCATCAAATTTGGCCTTGCACTGGGTGGCGCTGTGGTGGGCTGGGTGCTGGGCATGGTGGACTATGTGCCGGGCCAGGCCATACAGGCTCCGCATGTGCTGAGCACCATCAACGCACTCTTTACCCTGATCCCCTGCGCGTTGTTCATTGGTATGGTCGCGCTGCTCACCGTTTACAAACTCAATAGCCGACTGGTTGACACTATTGCCCGCGAACTTGCCAGCAAGCGCCAGGCGCGCCCGGACGCGGAAGCACTCAACCCGGCACTTCATCATGTAATCAAGGAGTAAAATATGACTGCAATCTATAAGGATGCGGGGCGTCCCGTGCAGGAACGCGTGGCGGATTTACTGGCCCGTATGACGCCAGAAGAAAAATTTGCCCAGATGCACGCGTACTGGCTGATCCTCGACGAACACGGCAACCATCGCGAGCGGACGGATTTGAGTGATGAGTTTGCGGGCGTCAGCGAGCAGGCAGCGCTGGGCGAGAGGCTGAAGCTGGGTGTCGGGCAGATAACCCGGCCATTGGGTACGCATATTGTTGACGCCAGAACGGGCGTGCGGGCGGCAAACCGCTTGCAGCGAATGATGATGGAAGAGACGCGGCTTGGCATTCCGGCGCTGTTCCACGAGGAGTGCCTGGTCGGCTTGCTCTGTAAGGACGCCACTTTGTTCCCCTCATCGCTGAACTATGGTTCAAGCTGGGACCCGGAGCTCGTCAGGCGTGCCGCAGAGCACATTGGTGCCGAGGCCCGCTCAGTCGGCTGTCAGCAGGGGCTGGCACCGGTACTGGATGTCTCGCGCGATGTCCGCTGGGGGCGTACCGAAGAGACGTTTGGTGAAGACCCGTGGTTAGTAGGCGTGATGGCCAGCGCCTATGTGGAGGGATTACAGGGAGAAAAACGCGACCTGCTGGCCACCCTGAAACACTATGTGGGCCACTCGTTCAGCGAAGGAGCGCGTAACCATGCGCCTGTGCATCTGGGATTCAGCGAGCTGAATGATACCTTCCTGCTGCCATTCGAAATGGCGGTAAAGCTCGCTCACGCAGGGTCGGTGATGCCTGCTTATCACGATATCGACAACCAGCCAGGCCACAGCGACAGCTTCCTGCTGACAACGGTGCTGCGTGAGCAGTGGGGTTTTGACGGCATTATCGTTGCCGATTACGGTGGCGTGAGCCTTCTGCATCAGCACCACGGTATTTCGCATGATGCGGCTGAATCGGCAGCGCTGGCGTTTAATGCCGGGCTGGACGTTGAGCTACCAAAAGATGACTGCGCGCGCCATCTGGCACAGGCGGTTGAACGTGGGCTTATCACCATGGCGAAAGTGGATGAAATCGTAGGCCGCGTACTGACCGAGAAATTCCGTCTTGGGCTGTTTGAAAAACCTTATGCCGATGAAAATGCCATTGATCTGCAAAATGACGCCACCCGGCAGGTTGCGCGCGAGGTAGCGACCCGTTCGCTAACCTTGCTTGAGAATAACGGCATTCTGCCGCTCAGCGGAAAACCGCGTGTGGCGGTGGTGGGGCCAACGGCGGACGATCCGCTGGCATTGCTGAGCGGTTATAGCTTCCCGGTGCACTTAATCATCAGCGATATGGTGGAAGAAACCTCGCAAGTGACGACACCGCGCGCGGCGCTTGAGCACTACCTGGGGGCATCGCAGGTCCGTTATGCCAAAGGCTGTCACATCATCGAAAAACGCATGGCGGGCGCGCCAGTCTTCCCGGGCGACAGCGGCGGGAAACCGATGCAGCAATCCCCGGTTTCACACAGTACCGCCCTTATTCCCGAGGCCGTACGCGCGGCACAAGAGAGTGATGTGGTGGTGGCCTGTGTCGGGGATCTTGCCGGATTGTTCCAGAGCGGTACCGTCGGGGAAGGTTCCGACACGGACTCCCTGAACCTGCCTGGGGTGCAACAGCAATTGCTGGAAGCGCTTGTCGCAACAGGTAAACCGGTAGTGGTGGTGATGACCGGGGGCCGGCCGTACAACCTGCAAGGCCTGGAGGACAAGGTCGCGGCATTTATGCTGGCCTGGGCACCCGGACAGGAAGGCGGCTGGGCGATTGCCGATGTGCTGACCGGCCGTGCAGAGCCGCAGGGCAGGCTGGTGGTCAGCGTGCCGAAAAGCGCGGGGGCAACGCCGTATTACTACAACCACAAACTCAAAAGCGGCGGCACGCCATTTGCGTTTCACTTTGGCTCGCGTTATCCCTTCGGATTTGGTCTGGGCTGGAGCAAATTTGGCTTAAGCAACCCGATTCTGGCATCAAATAAGATTGATATTACAGGGGAAGTGACCCTGAGTATTGATGTGATCAACAGCAGCGAACGCAGCGGCAGCGAAGTGGTGCAGATTTACGTACGCGATAAAGTGGCAAGCCAGGTGCGCCCTTTGCAGGAGCTGAAAGCCTTCCAGCGGGTGACGCTCTCACCCGGAGAGACAACCCGGCTGACCTTCACGTTGCCGGTCGATATGTTCAACTTCACCCGCCGTGATGGTAAGCGAATTGTCGAGCCGGGCGAGTTTGAGCTACAGATCGGCACGTCATCGGCAGATATTCGCGAGGTGGTCACGGTGAATGTCACGGGTGAGACGCGGGTGTTGCCTGCCGACTGGCGGATGCTAAGTCATTGTGAGGCGAAGAACGTTTGAGAAGGATAAAAAAAAGCCCATCGTGGGAGATGGGCAAAGACTACACACAGCAATTCGTTGTTTCACTCAGGGGATTTCCATGCTTATAAATCAAGGTGTTGATTTATAACCGTGAGCTAATAGTAGGCATTGAGGTTTTTTGCGTCGATCAGATTCGTCTCAATAGTTAAAGAGACGTAAAGATTTTTTGAGGTGAATGACAGAGTTACAGGCGATGTAGCCGGTCTGACCAGTGAAATGATTAATGATGTTTAAGTATTACGAGGAAATCAGGCCGGGTAAGCGCAGCGCCACCCGGCGATACCGTTATTACCTGTTTTTGTCTTCCCGCTCTTCCAGTTCGCTGAGGATCTCGTCGGGGTCGGTGCCTGGTGGTGGCACTTCATGCACCCAGGCAGAGAACAGTCGCCAGGTGACAGCCAGCAGCACCGGGCCAATAAACAGACCAATCATGCCGAATGCAATCAACCCGCCGATAACGCCAGACAGGATCAGAATCAGCGGCAGATCCGCACCCATACGAATAAGTATTGGGCGAATGACGTTATCCATCGTACCGACCACGCAACTCCAGACCAGCAGAACGGTACCCCAGGTGGTATCCCCGGTCCAGTAGAGCCAGATAATGCAGGGGATCAACACCAGCAATGGCCCCAGTTGCGCAAGGCAGGTCATTATCATGATGACGGTAAAGATAGTGGCGTATGGCACACCAGAAATCGCAAGACCGATACCACCCAGAACGGCCTGAACCAGCGCCGTCACCACCACACCCAGCGCAACGGCACGTACGGCCTGAGCCGCCAGCAGGATAGCCGCATCACCACGTTTACCGGCCAGACGGGTGGCAAAATGTCGCACACCCAGTGCAACCTGCTCACCACGCCAGTACAGCAGGGCGCTAAAGGCCAGCATCAGCGTACAGTGCATCATAAAGCGACCAATGTGCGCGGCCTGGCCGACAAACCAGGTCGTCGTGGTGCCAATATAGGGGCGTACTTTCGCCATCAATGCGCTGCCGCCCATCTCCAGCAGGCCGTGCCAGCCGCTGTACAGTTTTGAACCCATCACCGGAATACTGTTCAGCCAGGCAAGGTCCGGCAGCGTCATGTCGCCAGTGCTGATGGCGCGAATAACCGGGCCGCTGGTATCAACCAGGCTATTAACCAGTAAGGCAATGGGAATAATAAACAGCAGGAACAACAGTAAGGTCATGACCAGTACGGCAAGCGCACGGCGGCCAAACAGCAGTTTCTGTAAACGCAACAGTAATGGCCAGGTGGCGACGACTACTGTACTGGCCCAGGCGAAGCCGAGCACAAAAGGCTGAACAATCCACAGACACGCAATAATCATGATTGCCAGAAACAGCACTGACAGCAGAATTTGCGCAACATCCCTCGGCTGACGAAGATTGACCATAAATGAAACTTTCCTTTGATAACACCAGCCAGGCTGGCGAGAACATGAAACCGCGTCACTCTAATCATTAGTGATTTCAGCGATTTTTGACAGGCAGATTCTGCATGTAATTCTGCTGAGCGTATAAGAAAAAAATGTGATAAAACTTTCCAGACACAACGCAAACGATTTCACACCTCTAATTAGGGTCGACCGTAATGATCCCACAGATTTCTCAGGCACCTGGCGTCGTTCAGCTGGTGCTTAATTTTTTGCAGGCACTGGAGCAACAGGGTTTTACAGGTGATACCGCCACAAATTATGCCGACAGGCTAACAATGGCGACCGATAACAGTATCTACCAGCTTCTTCCCGATGCAGTCGTCTTTCCCCGCTCGACGGCAGATGTGGCATTAATTTCCCGTCTGGCGGCGCAGGAGCGCTTTACTTCCCTGGTGTTCACCCCGCGTGGCGGCGGCACCGGCACAAACGGCCAGGCGCTTAATCAGGGCATCATCATTGATATGTCCCGCTATATGAACCGCATTATTGAAATCAACCCTGAAGAGGGCTGGGTGCGTGTTGAAGCGGGTGTTATCAAAGATCAGCTCAATCAGTATTTAAAACCCTATGGCTACTTTTTCGCACCGGAGCTGTCTACCAGTAACCGTGCGACCATTGGCGGGATGATCAACACTGATGCGTCCGGACAGGGGTCGCTGGTGTATGGCAAAACCTCCGATCATGTGATGGGCGTCCGCGCGGTACTGCTGGGTGGCGACATCCTTGATACTCAGCCAATGCCCGTTGCGCTGGCCGAAACGCTGGGCAAAGATAACACCGCCAGCGGGCGAATTTATCGCACCGTACTGGAACGCTGTCGCGACAACCGTCAGTTGATCCTCGATAAATTCCCCAAACTGAACCGCTTCCTGACGGGCTACGATCTGCGTCATGTGTTTAACGATGACCTGACCCAGTTCGATTTGACCCGCATTCTGACCGGTTCGGAAGGCACGCTGGCATTTATTACCGAGGCGCGTCTGGATATCACCCGGCTGCCGAAGGTCCGCCGTCTGGTCAATGTGAAATACAACTCTTTCGATTCTGCGCTGCGCAATGCGCCGTTTATGGTTGACGCGCGGGCGCTGTCGGTTGAAACCGTCGACTCAAAAGTGCTTAACCTGGCGCGGGAAGACATTGTCTGGCACTCCGTGAGCGAACTGATCACCGACGTGCCGGATAAAGAGATGCTTGGCCTGAACATCGTTGAATTTGCAGGCGATGACGCCGAATTGATTGAAAGCCAGGTGTCGACGCTCTGTCAGCGCCTGGACGAGCTTATCGCCAGAGGTGAGGGCGGGGTCATTGGCTGGCAGCTGTGTAACGACCTTTCCGGTATCGAGCGTATCTATGCGATGCGTAAAAAAGCGGTGGGATTACTGGGCAATGCCAAAGGCGCCGCTAAACCTATCCCGTTTGCGGAAGACACCTGCGTACCGCCGGAGCATCTGGCTGATTATATTGTTGAGTTCCGCGCATTGCTGGATAGCCACGGGCTGAGCTACGGCATGTTTGGCCACGTAGACGCCGGGGTACTGCACGTGCGCCCGGCTCTGGATATGTGCGACCCGCAGCAGGAGATCCTGATGAAACAGATCTCCGATGACGTCGTTGCGTTAACGGCAAAATATGGCGGCCTGCTGTGGGGCGAACACGGCAAAGGCTTCCGCGCCGAATACAGCCCGGCGTTTTTCGGTGAGCAACTGTTCGGGGAACTGCGCAAAGTCAAAGCGGCGTTTGACCCCGATAACCGCCTTAACCCGGGCAAGATTTGCCCGCCAGAAGGTGTGGATGCGCCGATGCTGCGCGTGGATGCGGTAAAACGCGGCACTTATGACCGGCAAATTCCTATCGCCGTACGCTCATCCTGGCGCGGTGCAATGGAGTGTAACGGTAACGGTCTGTGCTTTAACTTCGACGCGAAAAGCCCGATGTGTCCGTCGATGAAAATCACCAGTAACCGTATTCATTCGCCAAAAGGGCGTGCAACCCTGGTACGCGAATGGCTGCGTCTGCTGGCCGATCGCGGTGTCGATCCGCTGAAGCTGGAAAGTGAGCTACCGGAAAAAGCGGCCAGCCTGCGCACGCTTATCGAACGCACGCGGAACAGCTGGCACGCCCGGAAAGGCGAATATGATTTCTCTCATGAAGTCAAAGAAGCCATGTCCGGTTGCCTGGCCTGTAAGGCCTGTTCGACCCAGTGCCCGATTAAAATCGACGTCCCGGAATTCCGTTCGCGTTTCCTGCAACTTTACCACACGCGCTATCTGCGCCCGGTGCGCGATCACCTGGTCGCCACGGTGGAAAGCTATGCACCACTGATGGCGCGAGCGCCTAAGACGTTCAACTTCTTTATCAATCAACCGCTGGTACGTAAGCTCTCCGAAAAACATATCGGCATGGTGGATCTGCCGTTGCTGTCGACGCCATCGTTACAGCGTCAGCTGGTGGGGCATCGTTCTGCAAACATGACCCTGGAGCAGCTTGAAGCGCTAAGCGCAGAGCAAAAAGCCAACGTGGTACTGGTGGTGCAGGACCCGTTCACCAGCTACTACGATGCGCAGGTCGTGGCCGATTTTGTCCGTCTGGCTGAAAAAATCGGTTATCAGCCGGTGGTGCTGCCATTCTCGCCAAACGGTAAGGCGCAGCACATTAAAGGCTTCCTGAACCGCTTTGCGAAAACCGCACAGAAAACGTCGGACTTCCTTAACCGTGTTGCGACGCTGCGGATCCCGATGGTCGGCGTCGATCCGGCGCTGGTGCTCTGTTATCGCGATGAGTACAAGCAGACGCTTGGCGAAAAACGCGGGGATTTCCACGTTATGCTGGTGCATGAATGGCTGCCTGCGGCGTTGCAAAAAACAGCGACCAAAGAGGTCAGCGGTGAGTCATGGTATCTGTTTGGACACTGTACCGAGGTGACGGCATTGCCGGGGGCACCTGGACAATGGGCCTCTATTTTCGCCCGCTTCGGTGCGAAGCTGGAGAGCGTCAGCGTTGGGTGTTGCGGCATGGCGGGAACCTACGGGCATGAAGTAAAAAATCATGAAAACTCACTTGGGATCTACGAGTTGTCATGGCATCAGGCCATGCAACGTTTACCGCGCAACCGTTGCCTGGCGACGGGTTACTCCTGTCGCAGCCAGGTGAAACGCGTTGAAGGTAACGGCGTACGCCATCCATTGCAGGCTTTACTGGAGATTATGGGATGATCTGGAAACGAGCAGTGACGCTTCAGGCGCTCAATGCTATGGGCGAAGGGAATATGGTGGGCTTGCTGGATATCCAGTTTATCCGCATTGGTGAAGATTCGCTGGAAGCGACCATGCCTGTCGATAGCCGCACGCATCAGCCGTTTGGCCTGCTTCACGGTGGTGCCTCGGTGGTGCTGGCTGAAACGCTTGGCTCAGTCGCAGGCTATTTGTGTACCGAAGGGGAACACAAAGTGGTGGGGCTGGAAGTGAACGCCAACCATATTCGCTCTGTTCGCAGTGGACGCGTGCGCGGTGTCTGCCGTGCATTGCACGCAGGCAGCCGTCATCAGGTGTGGCAGATTGATATTCTGGACGAGCAGGAACGGCTGTGCTGCTCATCGCGTCTGACGACGGCGGTGGTGTAACGCATGTAAACATCCAGGATGTTTTGCCTTTGGTCAAAATCTGCGCAGTAAAACGTGTTATACTGCTCAGGTTTTGTACACAAGCGAGGACATCATGGATACCGAATTGAACCCAACCCAACTGGCAGTTGAATATTTACGTCGCGATAAGAGCAACCTGTCTCCGGCGCAGTACCTGAAAAAGCTGAAACAGCTTGAGCTGGAATTTGCAGATTTGCTGGCGCTCTCTTCCAGCGAGCTGAAAGAAGAGATCTATTTTGCCTGGCGGTTGGGCGTTCATGTCCATTAATTGCTGAAAAAGGGCCGCGCTTGCGGCCTTTTTTGTCTCTGGCATTCAGTACTTCGCCGGGAGTTTGTTAATTTTAATGAGCCTGCCTTCTTCCATCTCTACATACCCACCTGCTTTCAGGTCGGCCAGAATGCGCATCACACCACTGCGGGAAAGCTGGGTTTTATCACGAATGTAGCGTTCAGCGGTAATACCCCTGCGATATGATTCTTCTTCACTCATTAACAGCATCAGCTGCTGGCGGATCATCTCATACGCCGTCGGGGCACCGTTAGGCATAATGGTATGATAGAGCCGGTTGTACATAAACATCAGATGGTTTGATACCAGCCCCCATAGCCCCTTTTCCTGAATGATGACGTTGAGCTGCGCCGTAGGCAGCGTACCAATCTTGCAGGGTGTGACCGTTTTTAGGTAGTCGTCAAAAAAGATGTCATTGAGGTTGGCCACGCCAAAAAAGGCCGGGCTCTTTGCCGTCGACAGCATCAGATTGTCGCTTCGCCGATAAATGGCAACGGTCCCTTCCAGAATCAAATAACTCATTCCCTGACCATTAACCACCAGAGCCAGCATCTCTCCACGACCTGCGCTACGAAGGGCAGAATAAGGTTGTAATTGAGTAATGAGCTCTTGTGCATAGGGAGAACCGCGATGCAGCTTTTCTGTGGCGGACATAATCTGAACCCGAAAGAATCCTCTTTCTGATTATAGCGATACTCCACTTCACCGACAGTCGCGGGGTCAGTATTTTCGTGGCAAATGATGGATATCAAGCAGGACACCGCGCGCCATGGTGATGTACTTCCCGGTGCGCAGTTCCGCCAGTATGCGCATGATCCCGCTGCGCGACAGCCACGTTCGGCTTTGTATATACCCTGCCGCCGTCATGTTCAGCCGTATTGCTTCAGGCTCCTGCATCAGCTCAAGCAGTTGAAAACGGATAATGTCATAGGCGGACATCTGCGAGATCCGCGAGCAGTGTTCGTAAACGCGGGACGCGGTATAGATCAGCAGATGCGAAAAGGGCTCCCATAAATTGCGTTGCGCAACCACACTGTTGAAGCATGCCAGTGAAATACCCGCTATCTCGGCGGTTTCCAGTGCCCTGACGTACAAGTGCTCTGAGGAGAATTGACTGCTCACGCCGAGCACAAACGGTGAGGATTCGGAATTGAGCACAATGCCATCTCCCCGACGGTGCAGCGCCACACTCCCCTGGAGTAGCAAAAAGCACTGACGAATATCGTTATTATAATATTGGATGACTTCGCCTCGCGACATTATGCGTCTTTCTGCAAAAGGGAGGAGGTTATCGATTATTTTCTCGATGTGTTTATAGGGTTTGGCGGTAAGCACGGGTGTTTTTTCAATATCGAGAATGGGGGACATTCGGGTGTTCATAAGATACCTCACTGACGGATGCGATCGTTTTTTGATCGGCATAGAGAATTATCTTAAAAAACAGCATGTCATGGAATATATAAGGCAGGTCTAAAAGTAGACCGCTGCAATTGATGTTCCTAATACTATGAATTTTAAGGTTGAACATTATGGGTCTAAAAGTAGACCGAAAATAAATCGACGTAAGATATTTCAAAAATAAAATTGTTTTAATTTTGTTAAACAGAAGTCTACAGCTAGACCGCAAAAAAGATTGTGTGCCGAAAAAGAGTTGTATAAATTTTATTCGTCAACAGGCATGACCCAACATGTTTAATCAGCGCTTTGAAGCGGTGTTATTTAATGGGCGCCTGAAAAATATAAAAGGCAAGAGATGATGGGTGAATATCCACGACTCTCTTTATCTGGATTTTAGTAATAAATAAAGTGATGCAGGAACAAGTTATGAAAAATAAGATGATGATAGCAATACTGGCAGTCAGTACCGCGTTGGCAACAACCCACGCTTTTTCCGCCGCGGGCACCGTTAATTTTAACGGAAATATTCTGGATTCTGCTTGCGACGTCGATGTGGCTTCTCAGAATCAGGTCGTGGTATTAGGGGATTATTATAAGACCGAGTTCTTAGCGACCGGAGCAAGAACCGCAGCAACGCAATTTAATATCGTGTTGAAAAACTGCCCGGTGACAGTCACGAACGCGAAGGTTCGTTTTGATGGTACCCCAGATACAACCAATGCCAGCCTGCTGGCGATTGATTCGTCTGCGGCAGGTGCCGCGACCGGTGTGGCGATCAACCTGATGAGCGCGGATAAGGCGGACTTGCCGCTCCATGGCAGCAACAGCTATAGCTATCCGCTTATCAGCACCGCGGATAATACGCTGAGTTTTTATGCACAGTATATTTCCACCGCCGCAACGGTTACCGCGGGTCCGGCGAACGCTGTGGCTAACTTCTCAGTGGTTTACAACTAATATTTTGCAGCAATCTGTAAGGGGCCAGCCCGGCCCCTTTGTAGTATGAGGTTTATCATGCGTTTTATCACCACAGCAGGACTCGCCCTGGCGCTGTCAGCACTGACGCTGGCCACGGCTAATGCCGGCGTTATTATTGGCGGTACCCGGCTCATATTTGAAGGGACTAAAAAAGAAGCGTCAATAAACATAAGTAATCCTGACGCGACGCCTTATTTAATTCAGTCATGGATAGAGATGCAGGAAGGGCATGCAGGTAAAGCGCCGTTTATTATTACACCGCCATTATATCGCCTTGATGGAGGGCAAAAAAATATTGAGCGTATTGTGATGACGGGCGCACTGCCTCAAGAGCAGGAAAGTCTGTTTTGGCTGAATGTCAAAGCGATCCCTTCGGCATCAATGCAGACGAACGCTCTGCAAATTGCAGTGAAAACGCGGATCAAACTGATATACCGGCCGGAAGGCCTGCGGGCGTCAACACCAGAGGAACAAGCGAATAAATTAACCTGGCAACGAACCGGGAATGAAATTCAGGTCAACAACCCCACGCAATATGTCATCAATTTTAATGAAATTACGCTGGGGGGTAAGAAACTGGATGAGGTGACCTATGTTTTACCCGGCTCCTCAACCCGGTTTGTATTACCGAACGAGGCCAGAGGGCATTCGCTCACGTTTAACATTATTAACGACTATGGCAGTCCCGGCGTATTACATCAAACCACGTTGTGATCTTTTTACATCCGGCATGCCTGCATTAACCCGGTAATTCGCAATGACAGAAAATAACAGGCTGAGACCCGCCCCTCTGGCGATAGTTATCGCTTTAGCGTTCGGTGAAGTGCCGCCGGCGCTTTACGCCAGTGTGGCATTTAACACAGAGCTGATTGAACTGGATAATCCCGGAATGGGTAAGGCCGATCTCTCCGCCTTTGAATCTGGAGCTCAGGCGCCGGGGATCTACCATGTTGATATTGTTGTTGACGACCAGTTTGTAGAGACGGCTGATATTCACTTTACCGCGGGTAAAACCGACAGCGGCAATGACGCCCTGCAGCCTTGTCTGAATATGGCGCAATTAAAAAGGTGGGGCGTTAAAACGGCGTTATTTCCGGCGCTCGATGCGGAGAATCGCGATTGCGTGAATCTCCTTGCGATTCCTCAGGCCACTGCGGATTTCCAGTTTGCCGCCCAGCGTCTGGTGTTAACTGTTCCTCAGGCCGCCATCGATCTTCCGGCGAGAGGCTATGTGCCGCCAGAGATGTGGGACGAGGGGATAACGGCCGCAATGCTCAATTACAGCCTGAGTGGGGCGAATAGCCGGGCGAGAACGGGCGCGGGGGGCAGCAGCGATAGCCAGTATGCGAACCTGCGTCCAGGGATCAATATTGGGCCGTGGCGTTTACGCAACTACACCACCTGGTCACGGGATACGTCCGGGAAGGATCGCTGGGACACGGTTTATAGCTATCTGCAGCGTGCCGTTATTCCGCTGAAAGCGCAGCTTACCGTCGGGGACAGCTCCGCCCCGGCTGATGTCTTTGACAGCGTGCCTTTTCGCGGTGCCCAGCTGGCGTCGGACGATGACATGCTCCCGGACTCCATGAAGGGCTATGCGCCCGTGGTCCGCGGGATTGCGCGTACCCACGCCCAGGTCGTGATACGCCAGAATGGCTATCAGATCTACCAGAGCTATGTGGCACCGGGCGCGTTTGAAATTACGGATATGTATCCCACTGGCGGCGCGGGTGATTTAGACGTGACCATTAAAGAGGCAGATGGAAGCGAGCAGCATTTCACGTTGCCTTACGCTTCGGTACCGGTTTTACAGCGTGAAGGACGACTGAAATATGCCTTCTCCGGCGGACAGTATCGCGCTTATAACAGCAGCGTGGAGAAAACCCCATTCGGGCAAATCACCGCTATCTATGGTCTGCAGCATGGCATCACCCTCTATGGCGGTGGGCAGGGCTCCAGCAAGTACCAGTCGCTTGCGGTCGGGACAGGTAAAAACATGGGGGAGTTCGGGGCGCTCTCCGCCGATGTCACTCAGGGCTGGTCATCACCGGCCCACACGGCGAAAACGCATGGGCAGTCTTTGCGCGCGCGCTACAGCAAGAACGTACTCAATACCGGCACCCAATTTTCGATTGCGGGATACCGCTATTCAACCCGGGGCTATTACGGCCTCCAGGACGTGCTGGACTCGTACGGCGACAGTAGCGCGCTTCAGGACCGACGGCGGCACCGCGTGGAGCTGACCATGAGCCAGACGCTAGGCGATGAGCGGGGGGCACTAACGCTCAGCGCCGCACGGGAAGAGTACTGGAACTCCGACAGAACGATGGCTTCATGGAGTGTCGGTTACAACAACGACTGGCACAGCATCAGCTATGGCGTGACCTGGACCTACAGTAAAAATGACAGCACGGCGTCATCAGCGAGCGGCAGCGCAAAATCCTACGATCGCGACCAGCTTCTTGCATTTACCGTCAGCGTTCCGCTGGATAAATTCCTGCCGCAGACGTGGGCCAACTATGGCCTGAACGCCAGTAAGAATAATGGCACGACACACAGTATCGGCATCAACGGGGTCGCGCTCGAAAACAGCGCGCTGAACTGGAATATTCAGCAGGGTTACGGCACGGATGGCGTCGGGTATACCGGCACGATGAACGGCGACTATAAAGGGACGTATGGCGAGGTCACGGCGGGATATGGCTACGACAAAAATAGCGAGCGCCTGAATTACGGTTTGCAGGGAGGGATCCTCGCCCATGCTGACGGTATAACGCTGTCTCAACCGCTGGGGGAAACCAATGCGTTGATCAAAGCCTCTGGTGCCTACGGGGTGAATATCCGCAATCAGTCCGGCGTGCGGACCGATTACCGGGGCTTTACGGTGGCGAATAACCTCGCCGTATACCGAAAAAACGATCTCGCCCTCGATCCGGAAAATATGCCTGATGACGTGGAGCTGCAGATCAATACGCGTTCGGTGACCCCTACACGCGGGGCGGTGGTGAAAGCCGATTATCACGCCAAAGTGGGACGTCGGGCGCTGATGACCTTAACGGACGATAACCATGTCGTCCCGTTTGGGGCGGTGGTCACCCTTGCAGATGAGGATAACAGCAGTTTTATTGTCGGCGATCGCGGTCAGGTTTATTTAACGGGCCTGCGCGAGCAGGGCACCGTTCTGGCGACATGGGGGAATCAATCTCACCAGCAGTGTCGGGCGGATTTTAGCCTGCCGGAAAGAACCCAATACGGTGGCATTACTGACATGAGCGTCAGATGCCGCCAGGAAAAGTAATATGAAACGGTTTACTACGCTTTTACTGCTTTGCTGTCTTTTCGGATGGCATAGCGCCAGGGCAGGGACTTGCAACACTATGACTCCCCAGATCTCGACGCTGTCGGTCGGGACGATTAACGTTCAGCGCGATGCGCCGGTCGGGACGGTGATTTTTTCCGGTGCGGGAGCGTATACCGGATCTTATCTTAGCGGGTGTAGCAATCCGCTCATGCTGGGTTTTAGCATGCGATATAACAATGCCACGCTGAGCAATTACGGAAATCATGTGTACAACACCAATGTCAGCGGCATCGGTATCCGACTGTCATCAAATGCCTATTTTGAGAATCCGAGCAATACCTTCTCTTACAATGCGCAAACCTCTTTCGTGGAGTGGTACGGCGGCTGGGTCGAGCTGGTGGTGACCGGCCCGGTATCGTCCGGGGCCTTAACGCCTGGGGCCATAGGCGTGGTGACGCTGCAGGGCAGCGACGGAGTTTACCGCGACGGGCTGACCGTGCAGCTTACCGGCGGAACCATTAATGCGCTGGCCTGTTCGATTACCACACCGCAGCTGACCTTCCCGATAGGGGATATTTCGGCTTCAGCGTTTGGCTCCGTGGTGGGCACCACGCCAACGGTCGCGCAGAATACGCAAAACCTGGGAGTAAACTGCAGTCCTGGAACCAATATTATGGTTTCCCTGAGCGGAATACAGAATCCGGACGGTGCGAATACCAGCGTGATGGCATTAACAGGGCAGGGAAATCCCGGCACGGCAAAAGGTATTGGCGTGCAGCTTCTTTATAACGGCACGCCGCTGGCATTGAATAGCCGCCTTTTATTAAAACAATCTTCCGGCGGGCAGGAGACGCTTCCGTTAACGGCGCGTTACTACCAGACCTTAACGTCCGTTGAGTCCGGCTCCGCAAATGCGTCGGCCACGCTAAATTTGACGTACCAGTAAGGATGGCATGATGAAATTAACACGCAGGTGCGCGCTTATTTTGCTTTTATGCTGCGGGCGGGTTTTCTCTGCTGACAGCGTTAACCTCGGCGTAACGGGAAATATCGTTGCCTCTCCCTGTATATTCAATGAGGGTAATGCAAACCTGGATGTTCATCTTGGCAATATTCAGGCTACCAATATGGTTACGCCCGGATCGTCATCCGATCCGGTGGACTTTAACCTGCTTTTTACCCAGTGCCCGGCGGGGACCCGCAGCGTCACGGTCTCCTTCACCGGCAATCCCGATCCGGCTGCCGGTGCGGATTACTACCGGAACAGCGGTTCGGCGACCCACGTGGCGATAGCCATGCGCGAGGCCGCAACGGGTACGCTGAAGGGAACAGGCTCCAGCATCACGCAAAATATTGCGGCCGACCGAACGGCGACGATCGCCATGCAGGCTTCGGTAACATCTGTCACCGGCGGCGCGACGCCGGGAAGTATAAGTGCCGTCGTTGTGATGACGATGCAATACAACTAAGATTCGGTACACGCTATGCTGAATATCCTGATTCAAGAGACAGACCAGTTTTTCCACCGTGGGCTGCAGTGTTTTTTTGTAGATTTCTTTACGCGTAATTTTAAGCAGCCGATCCATTTCGACGTCGAGCTTAGCCGTGATAACGTCAGCGCTGCCGATATTATCGTTCTCCCTTTCTGTATGGGGGAGACGCACATCTGTTATCCCGAATTGCAGGCGCGCCAAAAAGGTATCGTGATTGGGGTCGTGGATGACGCGCGTCGTTTTTCGGCATCACCCTCATGTTTTCAGGATATTACTTTTATTTCCCGCAGCGCGTCGCTTGATCGGATAAGCGAGGTGCTATTTCTCGCCTGGTACCGCACGCAAATACCCGGTTACCGCTGGAGGAAAAAAGAGTGCGCTGACTGTCAGCATAAAACATTCTCCCCGCAGCAAATGCGAATGATGGTGAATTTTTACCGGGGGTTGTCGGTGATGCAGATTGCCCGTTCGCTAAAAATGAGCAATAAAACCGTGTTTACGCATAAATATATGATGATGCAGAAATTTAACCTGCGAAGCGATGTTGAGCTGATTGCCCTGATTCGCAAAGTGATGGAGAGGAAGACATAGAACAGCATACGCGTCATGGTACTTATATGCTTTATATAATGACCCCTTTCTTTAAACTCGCCAAAATGCGCATTATCCCACTGCGGGAAAGGTGCGTTTTATCGCGAATATAACGCTCAGCGGTGATGTTCTCTCGCAATACGGGGGCTTCGCTAATTAGCTCATTAAGCTGGGCGCTTCAGTCCTGCGGTGCGGAGGTGTGGATTGACGATCTTTTACCGGAGTATATTCCTTATTTCCAGTGGTTTATGTGGCCAGAAGAGCGATATTCATTGCATTATATGTCGGTGGCAGATGATTAGAATACTTATCAAAGATAACGATTTGTTCTTTATGAATGGGATGGAATTTCTTTTCAAGGAGCTCTTCGAACACCGCTTTAATGAAACCGTAAAATACGTTAGCGAATATACGCCTGAGAATATCGCCCTTTCGGACGTTATTGTTCTCTCATTGTGTAAGGGGGAGCGTTATACCTGCTTCCCGGAGCTGCGGGCACGCACCAAAGGCATTATCATTGGGCTGGTAAATGAAGAAGACACACCCGAAATGTCACCCTCGTGTTTCTCAGATATTGTATACATCACGAGGAGCAGTTCACTCGACAGCATGACGAATAAAATCATTACGGTCTGGAATAAATGGCTAACGTCGAAAACGTTCGTGGCGGACACCTACTGCCTTTGGTGCAAGCATCGCCAAATGTCTGAATACCAGTTCCGTTTACTGGAGCATTTTCATAAAGGCAAAACAATCAATGAAATTGCCAGCGATCTGGGCGTCAGCAGTAAAACAATCTTTGCCCATAAATACCTGGTTATGCATAAATTTAACCTTCGTACAGATAGCGATTTAAAGGGGTTTCTCAACATGCTGGCGAAAAAAGTAAGCATAACGATGAATTTCAGGAAGAGAATAGTGCGTTGAAGATTGCCGGGTCAGGCATAAATACCACCCGGCAATGTTGTTAAATATTCACCGCATCTAGTAACCGCGTTTTCATGGTCTGATAGGCCGACGCCGCATAATCCTCCGCCCAGCGCTGGTCCTCAATGGCCTCAATCTGTACCGCGCAATATTTCGTTTCCGGCGTTTTGGATATTGGGTCGAGGTTATCCTGCGTCAGTTCGTTACAGGCGCCAATCCACCATTGATACGTCATGTAAACCGCACCGGTATTGATGCGCTCACTGATGCTGGCACGGGTAATCACTTTCCCCCTGCGCGAGCGCACCCAAACCAGCTGGCCGTCGCGGATGCCCAGCGTGTCGGCATCTGCCGGGTTTAACTGCACGCGACCAGGCTCGTCGGCCAGGCTTTGCAGTGCGGCACAGTTACCGGTCATTGAGCGACAGGAGTAGTGGCCAACTTCCCTTACCGTGCAGAGCACCAGAGGATATTCCGCATCAGGAATTTCGGCCGGTTGACGCCACGCGGTCGCAAAAAGCTGCCCCTTGCCGGTTGGTGTGTCGAACTGATTGTCTTTATACAGATAAGGCGTGCCGGGATGTTCCAGGGTTGGACACGGCCACTGGACATGACCCATCTCGCCCATTTTTTCGTACGTCACGCCATAGAACAGTGGGCACAGCTCGCGCATCTCATCCCAGATCTGCTGGTCAGACGTATAGTGCATCGGGAAGCCCATTTCGGTGGCAAGCAGGCTGATAATTTCCCAGTCGCGCTTCACGTTGCCGCGGGCTTCAATGGCTTTGCCGAATCGCTGGAAGCCACGGTCAGCGCAGGTAAATACGCCGCCGTGCTCGCCCCAGGAGGTCGCCGGAAGCAGCACGTCAGCCACTTCGGCGGTTTTGGTCATGAAAATGTCCTGCACCACCACAAAATCCAGCGCCTCAAACCCCTGGCGCACCAGGCCAAGATCGGCCTCCGTCTGGAGTGGATCTTCCCCCATGATGTAATAGGCCTTGATCTTGCCTTCCAGCGCGAGGTGCGGAACTTCCGTTATGCGTGTCCCCACGCGGTCATCCATCTGGTTGACATCGATGTGCCAGGCATCGGCAAATTTTTGCCGGACCGCAGTATCGGTGACATCCTGATAACCTGGGAACATGTTAGGCAGCACACCCATATCACACGCACCCTGAACATTGTTCTGCCCGCGCACCGGGCCGACGCCGACCGCCGGGCGCCCCAGATTACCGGTCAGCAGGGCGAGGCTGGAAAGCCCTTTAACCACATCGACGGCCTGCCCAAACTGGGTGACGCCCATCCCCCACATAACGGTGGCAGACGGTGCTGCCGCGAAAGTACGCATTGCCTGGCGAACGTCGCTGGCGGCAATGCCGGTCAGATGTTCGACATTCTCTGGAGCGTAATCTTTTACCGCCTCGCGGTAGGCATCCAGCCCTTCGGTAAAACGCGCAACATAGTTTTTGTCGTACAACTCCTCTTCCAGAAGTACATAGCCAAAGGCGTTTACCAGCGCCATATTACTGCCGTTTTTCAGCTGTAGATGCTGATCGGCAATGCGCGCGGTTTCGATACGGCGCGGATCGCAGACAATAATTTTCGCGCCATTTTCACGCGCTTTAAGCACGCGTCTTGCCACAATCGGATGCGAGTCGGCGCAGTTATAGCCAAAGACCAGCAGGCATTTTGAGTTTTCAATATCGTTGATGGAGTTGCTCATGGCGCCATTGCCAAGCGTCTCCTGTAGGCCTGCAACGGAAGGGCCGTGGCAGACGCGCGCGCAGCAGTCTACGTTGTTGGTGTTAAGCACCGCCCGGGCAAATTTTTGCATCACGTAGTTCGTTTCATTGCCTGTTCCGCGAGAGGAACCGGTAGTCATGATCGACCGTGGGCCGAACTGTTCTTTAATGCTTTTCAGTTTGTGGGCGGTGTAGCGAATGGCTTCTTCCCAGGTAACGGGGGTGAACGCTTCACCTTTATGGTAGCGGATCATCGGTTGCGTTAAGCGAGGAGTCAGCAGACGAGTGTCGTTAAGGAAATCCCAGCCGTAAAAGCCTTTCAGACACAGCGTGCCCTGGTTTGTTACGCCATCGGCGGCTTCGGCACGGATAATGCGGTTATTTTCAACGACAAGGTTTAATTTGCAGCCTGCACCACAGTAAGGGCAGACGCTTGCGATTTTTTTCATCAATAACAGACCTGTTAATAAATGAAGAGATGTTTAACTGGTTAGCCCAGTCCCGTTAGCGTGATTAGCAGGATCCGTGCCAAATCTGAAAAGGTTGTCATACGGGCATTTATTTCGATGTCGGGTCTGTCGTCGGCAGTGAATTCGTCAAATTTGACGATGATTCGTCAGCTAAATTCCAGGAGCTATTGGGTAAAAATCATTTCGGATATGATGAATAACCTGATGTGCAGAAAGGGTTCTGACCGGATAAGGCGTAAGGAAAACACGATGAAAACCTGGCTGTTCTATATGAATGATATTGCTGTCAATGTTTATGAGAAAAAGACACTCACCGCCGAACGCGCAAAAAGTCTTAAGGCCGAAGGATTTCATAGATTGCCGTTTGATACCGAGGCAAAGGATGAATCAGACGCGGTGGATAGGATGTTGCAGCATTTCCGGGAGAATACCGAGGCTCTGGCGGAGTACACCAAAGATATGACTATCCCGGCGATTATATTTAGCCTGCTTTGATTACAGGAGACGGAGGCCTCCCTCCGTCTATGGCGAAATGAGCGTGAACAATATCAACTGGGCTTTCTTTGGTCATGCGCAATAGTCCCCCCGGATTTTCATAAAGATGCATTACATCAGAGCCCCAGTCATATCGCGATCTAATTATTCAGAACAGCATTTTTAATCCCACAGCACTTTAATGGTTAACGTGATAATTCCGCTCTTACTTACTTAAAGGAACTAAGAATGAGTTGGAATAAAGAAGCCGCAGTTTCGTATCTCCGTTCACACGCTCTGGGGCGATCTCATAGTGAATGTGCTAAGTTTACCCGCCTGGCCATCCTGGCTGGAGGTGTTAAGGTACCGAACACAGATTATGCAAAAGATTATGGGGCGGAATTACTACGTGCTGGATTCAGTGAACTGCCGCCCGGTTCAACTTTAATTTCTGGCGATGTGGCTGTGATACAGCCTTATCCCGGCGGAAATGGCATAGGTCATATGACCATGTATGATGGCACGCAGTGGATTTCAGACTTTGTTCAAAAAAGCATGTATCCGGGGCCTGGGTACAGAAAAATGCAACCACCCTTTAAAATTTACAGGATGCGTTGATGAAAAGGATATTTTTATCATTCGTTATTTTGCTGGTGGGATGCACTTCAGCTGCCAATCAAGATCAGGGCGCAAAAGACGCTACTGAATCATTTTATAAATCCTATCTTTCCGTATTCGGCAGCGATGAAACCAGGCTTTACCCTGCCGACGAACTACGTAAATATGTTTCTGCTGATACTATTGCTCGCATTGATGCCATTCAGGAAATCTCTGAACAGGAGTTAATAGAGTCTGACTATTTTACGTATACCCAGGATTACTCTCGTGAATGGGTAGCTGCGTTACGAGTAGAAAACGCAAGGCCATTTTTAAACGGTGAAGTGGTCCAGGTCATTGAGGGGGCGGGTGACGGGAGAAGCATACACCTTGAAGTTTTTCTTCGTCGTGAAAATGATGCATGGAAAATCTACCGCGTTCGTGACGTAACGAACAATCACGAGCACCCAATTTTCAATACCGGAGCTATTGCCCGGGAAAAGGCCGCAGCGGAAAGTGGGCTTTAAAAAGCAAACAATAACAAGCCTCGGTATCTGCCGAGGCTTGTTTATGGACAGAATAAAATGCCTCACCAATAAACTATCCTGTATTTTCTGTCGCGGCATGCCGGAATGATCGACCTGATGCTGCTTTCCGCTGTGGCTGTGGTCGCGCGAGCCTCCTACACCGGGCCGCCATGGTGGCAGGAACTGGAAGGAACTACGTGGAGGTAAATTGGGGAGCGATAAATTGTCCTATATTGTCCGCATCCCCAAAATCTTAAGTTGCTGATTTTAATGTAATCGACTGATTTAGTAGAAATTAAAAAAATCTATTCTATAAATAGGTATTTTCGATACATATTTCTTCATTCCCACCTGTACGTCTATTTAGAATGTTAAATGCATTATTTATCAATGTATTGAACAATTAAATCCATCCCTCCGGCCTGTCGCAACAGGGTCTATGCTTAATAAAAGTAGCCAAAAAGGGCGATTTAGCGGAAAGCCCCTGCTGTCAGGGGGTTGAAGTGATAATCGTTATCACTAACATGATGTTATGCCCTGGTGGCTCAATACATGAGGTGGACCTATGGAATTGCATTCAGAAACCTTCAATCCTGCCGACTTTGCCTGGCGTGGCTTAACGCTAACGCCAGCGGCTGCGGCACATATTCACGAGCTGGTGGCTAAACAAACCGGGATCCTCGGCGTGCGCTTAGGCGTTAAGCAGACCGGTTGTGCAGGCTTCGGCTACGTGCTGGATACCGTCACGGAACCCGCAAAAGACGACCTGGTATTTGAAACCGATGGCGCGAAACTGTACGTCGCGCTACAGGCCATGCCCTTTATCGACGGAACTGAAGTCGACTACGTTCGCGAAGGGTTAAACCAGCTCTTTAAATTTCATAACCCGAAAGCCCAGAACGAATGCGGCTGCGGCGAAAGCTTTGGCGTATAGGCGGTACTATGTCTCGTAATACTGAAGCAACTGATGATGTCAACACCTGGAGCGGCGGGCACCTCAACTATAAAGAGGGGTTCTTCACCCACCTGCAAACAGATGAACTGGCAAAAGGCATCAATGAAGATGTCATCCGCGCGATTTCGGCCAAGCGTAATGAGCCGGAGTGGATGCTTGAGTTCCGTCTGAATGCTTTCCGTGCCTGGCTTGAAATGGAAGAGCCACACTGGCTAAAAGCGCACTATGACAAGCTGAACTATCAGGATTACAGCTACTACTCCGCGCCATCCTGCGGCAGTTGTGATGATACCTGCGCCTCGCAGCCGGGAGCCGTACAGCAAACCGGTGCCGAGAACAGCTTCCTGAGCAAAGAAGTCGAAGAGGCATTTAATCAGCTGGGCGTGCCGGTGCGGGAAGGTAAAGAGGTGGCGGTTGACGCCATTTTTGACTCCGTTTCAGTTGCCACCACCTACCGTGAAAAGCTGGCCGGGCAGGGCATTATCTTCTGCTCGTTTGGCGAAGCCATCCACGAACACCCCGATCTGGTGAAGAAGTACCTGGGGACGGTTGTACCGGGTAACGATAACTTTTTTGCCGCGCTCAACGCTGCGGTGGCGTCCGATGGCACCTTTATTTACGTGCCAAAAGGCGTGCGCTGCCCGATGGAGCTGTCGACCTATTTCCGCATCAACGCCGAAAAAACCGGCCAGTTCGAACGCACGATCCTGATTGCCGATGAGGGAAGCTACGTCAGCTACATCGAAGGCTGTTCTGCTCCGGTTCGCGACAGCTATCAGCTGCACGCGGCAGTGGTGGAAGTCATCATCCACAAAGACGCCGAAGTGAAATACTCCACCGTGCAAAACTGGTTCCCGGGCGATGGTAACACCGGCGGCATCCTGAACTTCGTCACCAAGCGCGCGCTGTGCGAAGGCGAAAACAGCAAAATGTCCTGGACCCAGTCGGAAACCGGCTCTGCGATCACCTGGAAATACCCAAGCTGCATTCTGCGCGGGGATAACTCCATCGGTGAGTTTTATTCTGTGGCGCTCACCAGCGGACGCCAGCAGGCGGATACCGGCACCAAGATGATCCACATTGGTAAAAACACCAAATCAACGATTATCTCGAAAGGGATCTCCGCCGGGCACAGCCAGAACAGCTATCGCGGGCTGGTGAAAATCATGCCTACGGCCACCAACGCTCGTAACTTTACCCAGTGTGACTCGATGCTGATTGGCCCTGATAGCGGCGCGCATACCTTCCCGTACGTGGAATGCCGAAACAACAGCGCCCAACTGGAGCATGAAGCGACCACATCGCGTATTGGTGAAGATCAGCTCTTCTACTGCCTGCAACGCGGGATCAGTGAAGAAGATGCGATATCAATGATTGTTAACGGCTTCTGTAAGGATGTGTTCTCTGAACTGCCGCTGGAATTTGCCGTTGAAGCCCAAAAACTCCTCGCCATTAGTCTTGAACACAGCGTCGGTTAAGGAAAGCACATGTTAAGCATTAAAGATTTACAGGTAAGCGTTGAAGACAAAGAGATCCTGCGTGGCCTCAATTTTGACGTCAAACCGGGAGAAGTTCACGCCATCATGGGGCCAAACGGCTCCGGGAAAAGTACGCTTTCAGCGACGCTGGCAGGACGTGAAGATTACGAAGTCACCCACGGTTCTGTCGAGTTTAACGGCAAAGATTTGCTCGAGATGTCACCGGAAGACCGTGCGGGAGAGGGCATCTTTATGGCCTTCCAGTACCCGGTAGAAATTCCTGGCGTCAGTAACCAGTTCTTCCTGCAAACGGCGCTCAATGCGGTGCGTAAATACCGTGGACTGGAGGCGCTCGACCGATTTGACTTCCAGGATCTGATGGAAGAAAAAATCAAGCTGCTGAAAATGCCGGAAGATCTCCTGACCCGCTCTGTGAACGTCGGCTTCTCCGGCGGTGAGAAAAAGCGTAACGATATTCTGCAAATGGCGGTGCTGGAGCCGGAACTGTGCATTCTCGATGAAACCGATTCTGGTCTGGATATCGATGCCCTGAAGATTGTGGCTGACGGCGTAAACTCCCTGCGCGACGGTAAACGTTCGTTCATTATCGTCACGCACTACCAGCGAATTCTTGACTACATCAAACCGGATTACGTCCATGTGCTCTGGCAAGGGCGCATTGTGAAATCCGGCGATTTTACGCTGGTCAAACAACTGGAGGAGCAGGGCTATGGCTGGCTTACCGAACAGCAGTAACGCGCTCCAGCAGTGGCATCGCCTGTTTGAAGCGCAGGGCGACTCGCGCTCTGAACATGCCCAACAGCACCTTCAACAGATGCTGCGCCTGGGATTGCCGACGCGTAAGCATGAAAACTGGAAATACACCCCGCTCGACGGATTGCTGAACGGCCAGTTCGTGACCCGTCTGGCGGATGTCAGCAAGGCTCAGTGCGATCTGCTGGCGCTGAGCGTGGCGGCAGTGCGTCTGGTATTTGTTGACGGGCGCTTCCACCCGGAACTGAGTGACGATACGCAGAACAGCGGCTTTGAAATAACTGTGAATAACGACCGCCAGCCGCTCGCGGTGCCGGTACAGCCGGAGGTGTTCCTGCACCTTACCGAAAGCCTGGCGCAGAGTGTCACGCAGATCCGCGTAAAACGTAACCAGCGCCCGGCGAAGCCGTTGCTGTTGATGCATATCACTCAGGGGCTGCCGGGTGAAGAGATCAACACCGCGCATTATCGCCACCATCTTGAACTGGCCGAAGGGGCGGAGGCGACGATCATCGAACACTACGTTAGCCTGAATGACGCGCCGCACTTTACCGGCGCACGCCTGACGATGAACGTGGCGGCAAATGCGCAACTTCACCATATCAAGCTGGCGTTTGAAAACCCGGCCAGCCACCACTTTGCCCATAACGATATTCTGCTGGGAGCCGATGCGGCGGCATATAGCCACAGCTTCCTGTTGGGCGGCGCAGTGCTGCGCCATAACACCAGCACGCAGCTGAATGGTGAAAACACTACGCTTCGCATTAATAGTCTGGCGATGCCGGTTAAATCGGAAGTGTGCGATACCCGCACCTGGCTTGAGCACAACAAAGGCTACTGCAACAGCCGCCAGCTGCATAAAACCATCGTCAGCGATAAAGGCCGCGCGGTATTTAACGGCCTGATTAACGTGGCGCAACACGCCATCAAAACTGACGGGCAGATGACCAACAACAACCTGCTGTTAGGGCGCCTGGCGGAAGTGGATACCAAACCGCAGCTTGAGATCTACGCCGACGATGTGAAGTGCAGCCACGGCGCCACGGTTGGCCGTATTGACGATGAACAGATGTTCTATCTGCGCTCGCGTGGGATCGACAAACAGGCGGCGCAGAAGATGATTATTTACGCGTTTGCGGCAGAACTGACGGAAGCGCTGCGTGATAACGCGTTAAAACAGCAGGTGCTGGAGCGTATTGGTCAGCGTCTGCCTGGAGGCGAAGCATGAGTTTTCCCGTAGAGAAAGTACGGGCGGATTTTCCGGTTCTGACCCGTGAAGTGAACGGTCTGCCGCTGGCCTATCTCGACAGTGCTGCCAGCGCTCAGAAACCGAATCAGGTGATTGACGCTGAAGCGGAGTTCTACCGCCACGGCTATGCCGCCGTGCATCGCGGTATTCATACGCTCAGCGCTGAGGCAACGCAGAGCATGGAAAACGTGCGCACCCAGGTGGCGGCGTTCCTCAATGCGCGCTCGCCGGAAGAGCTGGTATTTGTGCGCGGCACCACCGAAGGGATAAACCTGGTGGCGAACAGCTGGGGCAGCGCACAGGTCCACGCCGGGGATAACATCATCATTACCCAGATGGAACATCACGCGAATATCGTTCCCTGGCAGATGCTCTGCGAGCGCACAGGCGCACAGCTGCGCGTGATCCCGTTGAACAAGGACGGCACTCTACAGCTGGCGCAACTCGACGTGTTGCTTGATGCACGCACCCGGCTGGTGGCTGTCACGCAAGTATCTAACGTCCTGGGGACCGAAAACCCGGTGGCGGAGATTATCGAAAACGCGCATCAGGTAGGTGCGAAAGTGCTGGTTGATGGCGCGCAGGCCGTGATGCACCACGCCATTGACGTGCAGGCGCTGGATTGCGATTTCTACGTTTTTTCCGGGCATAAGCTCTACGGGCCAACCGGCATCGGCGTGCTGTATGTTAAAGACGCGATTTTGCAGGCTATGCCACCCTGGGAAGGGGGCGGGTCAATGATTGCCACCGTCAGTCTGACGGAAGGTACCACTTACACACGTGCGCCGTGGCGCTTTGAGGCGGGCACGCCTAATACGGGTGGGATTATCGGCCTTGGGGCGGCGATTGCGTATATCTCCTCGATTGGTCTTGATGCCATTCAGGAGTACGAACAGGTGCTGATGCACTACGCCTTACAGGAGCTTTCCAGTGTACCGGATCTGGTCTTATACGGCCCGGCCGACAGGAAAGGGGTGATTGCCTTTAATCTGGGTAAACACCATGCCTACGATGTGGGCAGTTTCCTGGATAATTACGGCGTGGCCGTGCGTACCGGGCATCATTGTGCCATGCCGCTGATGGCATTTTACCAGGTGCCGGCGATGTGCCGGGCATCGCTGATGATGTATAACACAATGGAAGAGGTCGACAGACTGGTGGCGGGACTTAAACGTATCCACCAGCTGCTTGGATAACGGAGAGGCAAGAGATGGCCGATTTGCCGGACAGAGATAAACTGCTGCGTAACTTTGGGCGTTGTGCAAACTGGGAAGAGAAATATCTCTATATTATCGAGCTGGGGCAGCGTTTGCCCCCACTCGGTGAGGAAGAGCATAACCCACAAAACAGTATTCAGGGCTGCCAGAGCCAGGTGTGGATCGTCATGCGCCAGAACGATGCTGGCGTAATTGAATTGCAGGGCGACAGCGATGCGGCCATTGTGAAGGGGCTTATCGCGGTGGTGTTTATTCTTTATCACCAGATGTCAGCACAGGATATTGTCACTTTTGACGTGCGCCCGTGGTTTGAAAAAATGGCGCTGACACAACACCTCACCCCGTCCCGTTCTCAGGGACTCGAAGCGATGATTCGCGCAATTCGCTCCAAAGCGTCAATCATTAGCTAGACTTAACAGACAGCATTCATTCTGTTTCGCGAGGTGGTTCCCGCCTCGCTGGTTTTTCAGCTTTCTGGCTTTCTGCCAGTGAATAAGGAATCTCAGCATGAAGCGCGCGTCTATTATTACTCTATTACTCCTCGGTTCGCTCGGTGCGCTTAATTCGGCCTGGGCGGTTGATTATCCATTGCCGCCTGTCGGCAGTAGACTTATTGGTCAAAATCAAACCTACACCATTCAGGAAGGGGACAATAAACTTCAGGCCATTGCCCGACGATTTAATACGGCTGCACAGTTGATCCTCGAAACCAATAATACGATAGCCCCGGTTAATCCTGCGCCGGGAACCGTAATTACGATCCCCTCACAGATGCTACTGCCAGACACGCCGCGCGAAGGCATAGTCGTGAACCTGGCTGAGCTACGGCTTTACTACTTCCCTCCAGGTGAAAACATTGTTCAGGTTTTCCCGCTGGGCATTGGGCAACTGGGTCTGGAAACCCCGGTCACCACTACGCGCGTGAGTCAGAAAATCCCTAATCCAACCTGGACACCTACACCCGGCATCAGAGCGCGCTCACTGGCGCAGGGTATTAAACTGCCCCCGGTAGTCCCCGCAGGGCCAAATAACCCGTTAGGACGCTTTGCACTGCGTTTAGGTGTGGGGCATGGGGAATATCTCATTCACGGGACCAGTGCGCCCGACAGTGTAGGGTTGCGGGTCAGTTCCGGGTGTATGCGCATGAACGCGCCGGATATTAAGGCGTTGTTTGAACAGGCGCGCGTCGGTACGCGTGTGCAAATCATCAACGAGCCGGTGAAATACTCCGTTGAACCTGATGGCAGACGTTACGTCGAAGTCCACCGTCCTCTGGCGCAGCAAGAAGGGGAGAACCCACAGACAACGCCAATTAACCACTCAACAGACTTTGCCTCTTTTGTCACTCAGTCCGGGAGTGATAAAGGGCTCATCAACAAAGCGTTATCGCGCCGCGCAGGGATACCTGTGGTGGTGTCAGCTGGCAATGGTCCGTCAGCGAATAATGCGGTGTTATCGGTACAGAACAGCCGGGTGTCTGCGGCGGTATCAGAAGGCGAGGGTGAGAAGGTTACGCAGTAGGAATGTGAAGGCAAAAAAAATGGCGCACAATGTGCGCCATTTTATTAACAGGTACTATTACTTACGGTATTTAGTAGCCTGGTTATCCAGACGCTGGTTAGCGCGAGCTGCGTCGTCTTTAGCAGCCTGAACGTCGGAACGCATTGCGTTCACGTCGTTGCTCAGCTGGTCAACTTTAGCGTTCAGAGTCTGAACGTCAGAAGACAGCTGATCGATTTTAGCGTTGCTGGAGCAACCAGCCAGCAGAGTAGAACCCAGGATTACCGCGCCCAGTACCAGTTTAGTACGATTCATTATTAATACCCTCTAGATTGAGTTAATCTCCATGTAGCGTTACAAGTATTACACAAAGTTTTTTAGGTTGAGAATATTTTTTTGATGGGAATACGCCTATTTTTGATCGTTCGCTCAAAGAAGCAACGAATTCGGCATTTTTGTCGAAAAAGCTATGTTAAAAAAGGCATTTTTCATCGGATTCATCTTAGATAATTCGCTATTAAATAGAAAAACCCGATTTGCTTTTTGAATAAATCTGGCTAATGCCTGGAATAAAAAAAGCGCCCCGAAGGGCGCTTTTATCAAAAATTAATTCGTTCGAGAATTATTACAGTACGTGAACAGATGCAGTGTTGGTTGTACCAGCTGGTACCAGAGCACCAGAAACCATCACCACAACGTCGCCTTTCTGTGCCAGGCCGCGTTCAACGAGTTGCAGCGCCACTTCTTTACCCAGACGGTAGAAATCGTCTGTAGACGCGATCTCTTTCACCAGGTGAGGAACAACACCTTTGCTCAGTACCAGCTGACGAGCAGTGGTTTCGTTGGTGGTCAGGGCCAGAATGGTGGCATCCGGGAAGTATTTACGGATAGCACGGGCAGATTTACCGCCCTGGGTCGCAACCACAATCAGTGGTGCTTCCAGTTTCTCAGCAGTTTCTACCGCACCACGGCACACTGCTTCAGTGATGCGCAGTTTACGGCTGTCGTTGTTGTAATCCAGACGGCTGGTCATCACGCGGTCGGTACGTTCACAGATGGTGGCCATGATGCTCACGGCTTCCAGCGGATATTTACCTTTAGCGGATTCGCCAGACAGCATTACTGCGTCAGTACCGTCCAGGATGGCGTTCGCCACGTCGCCTGCTTCAGCGCGGGTTGGGCGTGGGTTTTTGATCATGGAGTCCAGCATCTGCGTTGCAGTGATAACCACTTTACGCGCGCGAACACACTTCTCGATCATCATCTTCTGCGCGAAGATAACTTCTTCAACCGGGATCTCAACACCCAGGTCACCACGAGCAACCATGATACCGTCAGACGCTTCGAGAATTTCGTCGAAGTTGTTCAGGCCTTCCTGGTTTTCGATTTTGGAGATGATCTGGATCTTCTCGCCGCCGTGCGCTTTCAGGTGCTCACGGATTTCAACCACGTCGGAACGTTTACGGATAAAGGACGCTGCAACGAAATCAACGCCTTGTTCGCAACCGAAGATCAGGTCTTGCTTGTCTTTTTCAGCCAGTGCTGGCAGCGCGATGGAAACGCCTGGCAGGTTAACGCCTTTGTTTTCACCCAGGTCGCCGTTGTTCAGCACTTTACAGATAACCTTGTTACCTTCGATAGCGGTAACTTCCATACCGATCAGACCATCGTCCACCAGAACGGTGTTACCGACGGACAGATCGCTGGTGAAGCCTTCATAGGTCACAGCAACGATTTCGTTGTTGCCGACAACAGACTTGTCAGTGGTGAAGGTGAAGGTCTGGCCAGCTTTCAGAGAGACGTCGTTACCGCCTTCCAGTTTGATGGTACGGATTTCAGGACCTTTGGTATCGAGCAGGATAGCGGCTTTTTTACCGGTCTTGCTCATCACGTTGCGCAAGTTCTGGATACGCTGACCGTGTTCAGCATAGTCACCGTGGGAGAAGTTCAGACGCATAACGTTCATGCCGGCGTCCAGCATTTTGGTCAGCATCTCTTCAGATTCGGTTTTCGGGCCGATGGTGCAAACAATTTTCGTCTTTTTCATGACAGTCTTAGTCTTTAAGTTGGGAAGGATATGGAAATCTCGCTCCGGGGGCGCACCGCCGCGGAGCCAAACCTGTGTTGCAAAAGAGTATATGACACGCAATAAGGATAGGAGACATCAAATGAGCGTGCAGAAGAAAGTGTGCCTGAGTGTCAGCCCAACGGAGGAGAGGAAAAGTTGTACGTTGTTTTTTGTATTCCAAGCGCTGAAACCATTCACCAGGGATTAGGCGCGCATTATACGCTGATTTTCTGATAAAAGGAAAATGAAAACAGCGTTTCAAAAATAATCTGTGCAGATTCACATAAGATTGTTATCAAGGCGTTAAAGCATAATGACAACTTATGGCGGCAGGCTCGTCACCCGCCGCATTTAGCTCAAATTTTTAGCGCCTGATCCAGGTCGGCAATCAAATCCTGCACATCTTCAATACCCACAGAAAGACGGATCAGCTGCGGCACAATGCCGTTTGCCCATCGTTGCTCGGGCGGAATAGAGGCATGGGTCATGCTGTAAGGCTGGCTGACCAGGCTTTCAACGCCGCCCAGGCTTTCCGCCAGGGTAAACAGTTTCAGCTTGCGGATGATCTCCGTCGCCCGTTGCGCATCTCCTTTTACCACCACCGAAATCATGCCACCGGGCAGGGCCATCTGCCGGCGCGCGAGCTGATACTGCGGATGGGACTCAAGCCACGGGAACCACACTTTTTCCACCTGCGGGTGGTGCTCCAGCCATTGCGCAATCGCCAGGGCGTTGGCACTGTGCTTTTCCACGCGCAGTGAAAGGGTACGAATTCCTCGCAGCGTGAGGAAACTGCTGAACGGATCGAGTACACCGCCCACCGCATTTTGCAGATAGCCCAGTTTATCGGCCAGTTCCGGGTTGTCGCCCACAACGGCTACCCCGGCAACCACATCGGAATGGCCGTTCAGGTATTTGGTTGCGGAGTGCACCACGATATCAAACCCCGACTCCAGCGGGCGGTGGATCACCGGCGAAGCAAACGTGTTGTCGGCTACGCTGATAAGGTGATGGCGACGGGCGATATCCGCAATGGCGGCCAGATCGGCCAGCTTCAGCAAGGGATTCGTCGGCGTTTCGACCCACACCATACGCGTGTCGGGCCGGATTGCGGCTTCCAGCGCCACCACGTCGCCCGGCTTAACCCAGCTGACCTGCAACCCGGTGCTGCGTTTGCGCACATTTTCAAACAGGCGGTACGTCCCGCCATAGACATCATCAATAGCAACGATGTGACTGTCTTTATCCAGCAATTCCAGCACCGTGGCGATAGCCGCCAGACCGGATGCGAAGGCGTAACCGCGGGTGCCGCTTTCCAGCGTGGCAATGGCGGTTTCAAGGGCGTCACGGGTTGGATTGCCACTGCGGGAATATTCGTAGCCGGTATGTTCACCCGGTGACGGTTGCGCAAACGTCGAAGTAGCGTAAATCGGTGGCATCACTGCACCGTGCTGGTCGTTAAATTCACCGCTGTGAACGCTGAGGGTGGCTAAATTTGTCATTGTCTCTTCCTTTATTGTTGCAGACGGTTGCGCCAGGCGGTGAGAACGTCGCTGCGCGTAATCAGACCCAGAAAGCGATCGTTATCATTAATGACCGCCACCAGCCCACGATCGAAAATCGTGTTCAGTGCGCTTTCCGGGGCGCGTTTATCCAGAAACTCCACCTGACGCGTCATGGCATCGGTGACGGGGAGGGCGAAACGGTCGCCGTCACCGCCGATGTGGCGCAGCAGATCCCACTCATCGATGATGCCGACGACCTTGCCGTCATCCAGCACCGGGAGTTGTGAGATGTCGTACAGACGCATTCGTGCCAGCACGGTGGAGAGCGTGTCATCCGGCGCGGCGGTCACCGTGGCGCCTTCATCATGGCGCAGGGCGATGTAGTCAGAGAGATCGCCTGCCTGCGGGCGAGAGATAAGCCCCTGCTGGCGCATCCAGTCGTCGTTGAACATCTTCGACAGATACTTATTCCCGCTGTCGCAGGCGAACGTCACCACGCGTTTGGGGGTTGTTTGCGCCTGGCAATATTTCAGCGCCGCCGCCAGCAGAGTCCCGCTGGAAGAGCCCGCCAGAATGCCTTCTGTTTTCAGCAGCTCGCGGGCGGTAGCGAAAGCTTCGCGGTCAGTAATACGCCAGGCGCGATTAACGCCTTCGATATGGGCCAGCGGGGGAATAAAGTCTTCCCCAATTCCCTCGACCAGCCACGAGCCTGCATCATGATAACGCCCGGTTTCGACCTGATCGGCCAGAACTGAGCCAGCGGGATCGGCGAGTACAAATTCGGTATGGGGAGAATGTTCAGCAAACCACGCCTGAAGGCCGCCCAGCGTGCCGCCGGAGCCCACGCCAACCACAATGGCGTCGATATCGCCATCAAGTTGTTCATACAGCTCCGGGGCCGTGGTGGTGCGGTGAGCCAGCGGGTTGGCGTCATTATTAAACTGATCGATGTAAAACGCGCCGGGAAGTTCGTTCGCCAGGCGCTGCGCGTAATCCTGATAATAAGCCGGATGGCCTTTATTAACGTCTGAACGCGTCAGCACCACCTGTGCGCCCAACGCCCGCAGGTGGAAAATCTTCTCGCGGCTCATTTTGTCGGGAACCACGAGGATCAGCGAGTAGCCTTTTTGTGCGGCAATTAACGCAAGGCCAAGCCCGGTATTGCCAGCGGTGGCCTCAATAATCGTCCCGCCGGGCTGTAGCAGGCCGTTGCGCTCTGCTTCGTTAATCATCGATAACGCAACGCGATCTTTGATAGAGCCACCCGGGTTCTGGTTTTCCAGCTTCAGAAACAAGGCGCAAGGACCGGTATTGAGCTTGTGCAACTGAATAAGCGGAGTACGGCCTATCAGTTCAGTGACAGAGTGATAAATCGCCATGGTTTTTTCCTGTATGAAGGTCATGGCGGGATGATAGTGCGGCGAAAATTTACCGATAAAGAACGTTTAACTGCCTTTTAGAACGAAAAGTAATATTAATGACTATTTCGGCAGTATAGCTAGCAAGACGTAAAGTGGTCTGGAAGTGAGGATGGCTATACCGGCATAAAATGCTGTAAAAATGAGCAAATTATCTCTCTCAGGGCCGTGATATATGCATCTGGCAGATAATCATTGCTGAAATTGAGCTATTTGCTTCCCGCCCAGTAAATCCGCCTTTTATTTCTTTTGGTTATAACAAATTCTTTTTTGGTCATTTAAAAGCGGATAATCGCTGATTACTATCATTTGGACATCCATACTGCTAAACCGCTATATGCGTAACGGATAACGAAGAAGAATGATAGTTCTCAGGAATATTTCGAAGATTTTTGACAACGGGAAGGTGGCGCTCACTGCCGTTGATAACGTCAATTTGACGGTTGAACAGGGACAGATTTACGGAATCATTGGTTACAGCGGCGCAGGCAAAAGTACCCTGATCCGCCTGCTGAACGGCCTGGAAAAACCCAGCACCGGCAGCGTGACCATCAACGGGCAGGATATCTCGGCTGCAAAAGGTGAGGCGCTGCGCCAGGCTCGCCTGAAAATCAGTATGGTTTTCCAGCACTTCAACCTGCTGTGGTCGCGCACGGTGAACGAGAACATCGCCTTCTCAATGCAAATTGCGGGCGTGCCAAAAGCCAACATCAAAGCGCGAGTGGCTGAACTGGTAGAGCTGGTGGGGCTGAAAGGTCGTGAGAATGCCTATCCGTCACAGCTGAGCGGCGGGCAAAAACAGCGTGTAGGTATTGCGCGTGCGCTGGCAAACAACCCTGACGTATTGCTGTGCGACGAGGCAACGTCTGCACTCGACCCGCAGACCACCGATCAGATCCTCGATCTGCTGCTGGACATTAATCGCCGATTCAAACTGACCATCGTGTTGATCACCCACGAAATGCATGTGGTGCGCAAAATCTGTGACCGTGTGGCGGTGATGGAAAACGGCAACGTGGTGGAAGAAGGGGACGTGTTGAGTGTCTTTACCCATCCGCAGCAACCGATCACCCAACAGTTTGTGCGCCAGGTGAGCCAGTATGCGGAAGAAGAGACATTTAATACCGAGCTGGCAAGCGAACTGGAAGGGACGGTGATCCGACTGACGTTCACCGGGCACAGCACGCACAAGCCGGTGGTCGGTGAGCTGACGTTACGCTACGGCCTGCCGTTTAACATTCTGCACGGGAAAATGACGCAAACCGCCCACGGTGTTTTTGGCCAGTTATGGGTACACGTGGTGGCATCTGACGAACAACTGAACAATATCCTCGCCGACCTGAAGCAAAGCGATATTGAAGGCGAGGTAATTAAACATGGCTGAAAATCTGCTCCCCCATCTGAAATGGGACCAGCTCTGGGCGGCAACGCAGGAAACGTTGTACATGGCTGCGCTTTCGGGTGTTGCGACCTTTGTGCTGGGCATTGTGCTTGGCCTGGCGTTGTTCCTGACCGCACGCGGCGGGCTATTCCAGAACCGGACGGTCTACAGCGTGATTTCGATTGTGGTGAACGTGTTCCGCTCAATCCCGTTCATCATCCTGATTGTTTTGTTGATCCCGTTCACCAAGACCATCGTCGGCACCATTCTTGGCGCGAACGCCGCGCTACCCGCCCTGATTGTGGGCGCGGCACCGTTTTACGCGCGTCTGGTAGAGATTGCCTTGCGTGAAGTGGACAAAGGGGTCATTGAGGCCACGCGCTCGATGGGCGCACGGCTGAGCACGTTAGTTTTTCGGGTTTTACTGCCGGAATCATCACCTGCACTGGTATCAGGTATTACGGTGACGCTGATTGCGCTGGTGAGTTACAGCGCAATGGCAGGGGTGATTGGCGCCGGTGGTTTGGGAAATCTGGCTTATCTGGAAGGATTCCAGCGCAACCACGGTGACGTCACGCTGGTGGCAACGGTGACCATTTTGATCATCGTTTTCATTATCCAGTTCTGCGGCGACATCCTTACATCACTTTTAGACAAACGCTAATAACAACACACAGGAACCATCATCATGAAAAAAACACTGACTCTGATCGCCGCAGCAACTCTGAGTGCCCTGAGCTTCGCCTCGTGGGCTGATACCCTGACCGTGGGCGCGTCCAACACCCCGCATGCCGAAATTCTGGAGCAGGCGAAGCCGATTCTGGCAAAGCAAGGTATCGACCTGGAGATTAAACCGTTCCAGGATTACATCCTGCCAAATACGGCGCTGGCAGGGCACGACATTGATGCGAACTACTTCCAGCACATTCCTTATCTGAACAGCGTGCTCAAAGATCATGCGGGCGACAAGGATTACGATTTTGTCAGCGCAGGTGCTATCCATATCGAGCCAATCGGTATTTACTCCAAAAAATACAAGTCCCTGAAAGATCTGCCGGAAGGTGGCAAAATCATCATGCGTGATGCAGTGTCTGAAGAAGGCCGTATTCTCTCCATCTTCGAAAAAGAGGGGGTGATTAAGCTCAAGCCAGGTATCGACAAAGTGACGGCACGCATCAGCGATATCGTTGAGAACCCGAAAAAACTGCAATTCACACCTAACGTAGAAGCGTCTCTGTTACCGCAGATGTACAACAACGACGAAGGCGCTGCGGTGGTTATCAACGCGAACTACGCCATTGACGCAGGTCTGGACCCGGTTCACGATCCAATCGCGGTAGAGAGCGGTGAAAATAACCCGTATGCCAATATCATTACGGTACACCGTGGTGACGAGAAGAAGAAAGATATCGTGGCGCTGGTGAACGTGTTGCACTCCAAAGAAATTCAGGACTGGATCCGCACCAAATACAAAGGCGCGGTTATTCCGGTAAACAACTAATTATTTGATTTCACAGATGAAGCCCGGCGAGTTTCTCGCCGGGCTTCTTTTTTGTATCCCGCCGACGAATCATTTAAGCTGAGCCTTTAGAGCAATGGAGTGAGAGCAATGGGCAATGTGACTAAAGACGACGCGCTTTATCAGGAAATGTGCCGGGTGGTAGGGAAGGTCGTGCTTGAGATGCGTGATTTAGGACAAGAGCCGAAACATATTGTTATTGCCGGGGTGCTGCGTACCGCGCTGGCGAACCAGCGCGTCAAGCGTAGCGAGTTGACCACTCAGGCAATGGAAACGGTGGTTAAAGCGCTGGCCGGGTAACGCGCCAGCGTTATTTATATTAGATTCGTTACCAAATATTACATGATATCTGTGGCTCATAAGTTAGCTACAGATATTTTCCATTGATGAGTAAAGGAACAGTCATGGGAAATAATCAGAGTCGAAAGTCAAATGATAAAAAAATGATAACGTTAACGCCGATTGTTCTTGCAACAGAACATGATTTTTCAAATTTTGACATTGACTTGTTATCATCCGAAAAAATATTATTTGATTACCATTCTATGTCACGCGAGTTTACTGCCTTAGCTAAGGAATCACAGAGCAGCTCTCACAGATGTGTCTATGACCTATTGAGTGCCATATGTAGTTTTCATTCAAAAATTGATGACCCTAATGAACCGTGGGGACCGTTATGGCAAGGACCAAATGGTAGATCTTATGTGCCAAGTGATTTTTGCGGTGAGCAAAATAATATCCTTTCGACTATAGTTCAGAAAATAGTCAATCTACCATTGCGTGCCAGAATAGCCGATGTGGTTTGGTCCAATGATAAAACTAAAAAAAATGAAGCCTGCATTGCAGTTGGTGCTTACTGCGATATCATCATTAAATATGGAAATAGAGAGGAAGGTAATGAAGATAGTTATATTAAGATTAGTAGTATGGAAAAAATGTTTAATCGAGCAATGCAAATTACAGCACTTTCTAGAAAAAAAAGTGATCTGTCAGATGATTTATTAAAGGCATTCGAAGTTATACGTTTAAAAACTATTGATGCTAAAAATTATGTTTTGTATGAGCGAATCTCTAGACTTGGTTGTAATAAGAAATTAATTGACTGGTCAGTGATTTCGTTAGAGGCATCAAATCTCGCAAGCCAGGCAGAGAACACTAGCAACCCAGAGGCTGTTAAAAAAGTATGGTATTTAGCTGCTACTGCTTTTGAAAAAATTGGCGATAAAGGAAAAAGTGATTTTTGTAAGGAAAAAGCTGTAGAACAAACACTAAGAATGAGGGATGAGGTTAGCCAGTCATCTGCAAAAGCGCACTGGGTCTCAGTTGCAATTAGTGAACTTCGTGCAATGGGAGGGCAAAAAGAACGGATCTCTAAATTATTTGAAGAACAGCGTTTATTACAGATGGTTGCACGTGATGATATTGCAACATTCACAACACCAATTGATACAGAGAAAGAGCGAGCCGAAACTGAAAAGGTATATTCCGAACTATCGCTATCTGACTGTTTTTTACGGTTTGCATTAGAGCCATTTATAATTCCTAAAACATCACTTAGAGAACATGCTGACTCTATACGTAAGAAGAGTTTTTTCAGTAGCTTTATGAGCTCAGTGCATACCGATAATGAAGGAAAAGTGTATGCTAAAACACCAGCTGCGCCATTAGATGAACGTCCCTCGGAAGAATGGTATAAATCTGAGAATATAAAAACACTTAATATTGTTTATCATAATTTCATAAATGGTGTCATCTTCCCTGCTCGTTACAGTCTTTCAGCTCGATTTTCAATTGAAGAAAGACATTTTGAAACAATTGTGGTGTCAAGTCCCTTTATTCCACCAAGCCATCGTTATATTTTCATGCTCGGTTTTTCCCGAATGTTTCAGGGGGATTATGTATCTTCAGCATACCTCCTTATTCCTCAGCTTGAAAATTCAATACGCTACTACATGCTAAATTTAAATCGAGATACGTCGAAAATGGATAACGATCTAATTCAAGAGGACCGCTCTCTCTCTGGAATGCTGGAGAATTTAAAAATAGATTTGGAAGAGGTATTTGGTGAAGACTTGATAAACATATTTGACCTATTGTTCAATTATAAACCTGGTCCGTCTCTACGTCATGAAGTTGCTCACGGAAAGTTATCCAGCAATGATTGTCTTAGTGCGGCGGCTATTTGCGCCTGTTGGCTTATTTATCATTTGGCATGTTGGCCCTTGATTGATAGCTGGGAAACACATATCGCCCCTTCAATTGATGAATTAGAGTGACTTTTCATCAGTTGGATGATTTTCACCTGAGGAGTTGTATCTGACTCCTCAATCTAATGGATTTCTTGTTTCTGTATTAATTCTACAAGCATAAGATCATTTATCCCGCTTACTTACAATCATATTTTTAAAATAAGAAATCGTGCTTTGTAATTAACGAAAAAGCATTAGTGAACAAGGTGTTATCGTCAGGTAAATGAAAGGGCTCTATTTGCACTTACTGCACATCAACAGTCGATATTGATATTTCACTTGCGCGGGAAAGGGGTGTTTAACTTAAGGCAGGTTTAGCAACGAGGGGTAAAGACAATGAAAAAGTGGATAAGCACGTTACGGCGGTTTTTTGCGGGTTCATCAGCAAGTGCGGAGAACAGCGCGCAACGTGTTCTTGAGTCGATACTGCCTGTTGCCAGCCTGTATGGTGTGGATATCGCGAACATAGACCCGGAGTGGTTCCATGATCAAACGTCACGCTGAATTGCGCCTAAAGCGCGAAATGTACTGGAATGAGCTGTGCGAAGGGTGCGAAGGGTGCTGAGGAAAAGAGGACGTTAAACCCCCGGTTATTGGGTAACGGTACTGTTTTTTTGTTCTCATAAGGGTTAGTTGGTAATGTCGACTGTCTGAATGACGACACCCGTTACCACGATGAGTAATACTATCCTGATTAAACGCAGCATCGCGAGTTTTCGACGCTCTATTCCTCGAACGGTGCCGTGCTGACGCAAAACGAATCGGTGCTGCCGCTCCTCAGTGGCGATGAAGATATCACCGCGCCGCGTAAAAAATTCCCACATATTCTGGCACTTGAAAAGACAACCGATCGTGCGCCGGGCGGCCATCTTGATGAAGCGTGCGCTCAGCAGGCGATTGATAGCCTGAAGCTGTAACGGCTGACCCGCACGGGGTGTTGCATCCGGTGCGGGTCAATTGCGTAATTAGATTTTGCAGGCGTCGCCGCAGTCATCGTCAGCCACAATAGCCTGAGCCTTTTTATCTGCGTCATCCAGACGTTCAGCGTTGCGCTCTTCGGCTTCATCCAGTCCGTTAAACACCAGATTGTCGAGATCAATTTCCATCATTTACCTGCTTTGTTCAGTTTTTGCGGTCAGCACAGTATAGGGCAAAAACAGGGGGGGATGTATCCCACGGGCGGCAGAACAGCCCGAAGTGCAAAATGCCGGGTGGCGACAGGCGATGTGGTCGGGCCAACAATATAATTCTTGTATGATGTTAAGCGGGGTAGTTAAACTTTACGAACGTGATCACTGTCACGCCTAAACTAAAACAGATAAAGAGACATTGCTATGCAACATATCATTGAAGGTTTCCTGAGCTTTCAAAAAGAAGTTTTCCCGCAACGTAAAGAACTCTTCCGCAGTTTAGCGTCCAGCCAGAATCCCAAAGCGCTGTTCATTTCCTGCTCCGATAGTCGTCTGGTACCAGAGCTGGTGACTCAACAAGAACCTGGACAGCTCTTTGTCATTCGAAATGCTGGTAATATCGTTCCGCCGTTCGGACCTGAACCAGGCGGTGTGTCTGCGACGATCGAATACGCGGTAGTAGCTCTGGGTGTGACCGATATTGTTATCTGTGGCCACTCCAACTGTGGCGCAATGAAAGCGATTGCCGACAACGCAAACCTGGATCCTATGCCAGCGGTATCCCACTGGTTGCGTTATTCCGATGCAGCGAAAGCGGTTGTGGAAAACAAAACCTGGACCGATGGCACGGAAAAAGTGAATGCGATGGTGCAGGAAAACGTGTTCGCGCAGCTGAGCAACATCAAAACGCATCCATCTGTGGCGGTCGGTCTGCGCAATAACTCTATTCGCCTGCATGGCTGGGTTTACGATATCGAAAGCGGTGATATTCGCGCTCTGGATAAAGAGACTAAAACCTTCGTGTCCCTGTCTGATAACCCGGAAGTGTTCTTCGAATAATCCGGCTAATCAGGGCAGGGACGCCCTGTTAATTCTCCGCAAAAAACACTTTTCTGCGTGGCCGGGACGCGGGTTTCTCTGCCGCTTTTGCCATCGCTTTTCCTCTCTCTGCGCATTCCGCCAGCCCCTGAACAAAAGGCTGATCGTGCATGAGCCAGGGGATTGCGCCAAAGGCTACCCGTCCGCACTGCGATTCGGGCGCCTGCAACGTATAGTCCTCTCCTACGTCCGGTATTTCATCTCCTGTAGTCAGAAGCTGCTTACGAAGTGTCGGGAAGGGCAGGTCTTTGGTTTTAAGTGGTTTTTGTCCGCGCGCATCGATAAATACATCGAATTGCCAGGTGTCGTCCTGGGTCGTGATAACCGTATGGTCATTGCCGATATTCAGTTCGTACTCATTCCCAAGTGTCAGAACGCTAATGATCCCCGCCTCTCGCAGTGCCAGTAACCGGCGAATGGACTGCGGCGGGATGGCGGCATAGTTATCAATAAATACCCGCGCCAGCCCTATTTTAAAACGCTCACTGTCTTTCTCGTTAAGGTGAGGGACAATTTCCCCCACCACGTCGTGTAACCGCAGGACGGTATAGCGCCAGGCGACGGTGCGTTTTTCATGTTTGTTCCGCACCACCTCCTGTAAGTTGTCTTCTGCCCATAAGAACGGATCGTGCTTTTTGCGATCGGCAAACCAGGCATCAAGGAGTGTGTCGGCATTCAGCCTGTGAAGCGCAATTGCGTCGCACCACTGCGGGTCGGCATTCCTGAGCTCTTTCACCATGAGAGCAAATATCCGGTCGAGCAGTCCGTTAGCGCCTTTTTTGATTTCAGCCTCTGCGACTGCGGGGGTCAATATGGCGAGCGGTTCATACGGGATCGGGCAATAAAAATCGGCCTCCGGCAGGATCCCGGTGCGCGACATTAATGTAATTTTCAGCCCCTGACTTTTTTCCGCCAGCCTGAACTGGTCGTCGACAAACGTTCCGTGCTGCATAACCACCGCCATGGCGGCATCCAGTCCGCTCAGGGAGGTGCCCATAATGCCGACGCGGCAGGGACGGATTTTCGCGTCCATCAGCCCGGACCATGGGCTTGGGAAGTAGGCGCGGGTGGCTTCATCATCGTCGGGCCAGACGTGGCCGGTGGCAACGATGGCAAGGTCCACGCTCTCCCTGAAGGGTTTATCGTTTACCGAAAGGGCGACTCCGTCTGCGTGGGCATCGATATCGGTCACACAGCTTGATTCGTATACCTGCACCTCAAAACCACGCTTTCTGGCCTCTGCGACAATGGCTAAAAATCGATCGCGGAAATATTCGCCCAGTAAAATACGCGGTAAAAACTGGCGGTCATGCAGTGAAGTTTTATCAACGCCATACCGGGCGAGATGGGTCTGACTCTGTGTCTTAAGCCAGTCGAGATAGGTGATGAAGATGGGGGGGATTTCAATACTCGCAATGTTCGCCAGCATCAGGCGCGAATTATCCTCAACGCTGTATGGCATCCCAACTCCGGCTTCCTTTTCCTGCTCAAAGACGGAGATCGAGAGGGGTGTTTTGTTATTCAGCAGAGCAAAAAAGGTATATATCCCGGTGGGACCCGAACCGATAATGGCGATTTTCTTCATCGACGGTATTCCTGCGTTTTTTCATGAGAAAAGCGTAGCAGGTGAAGAATTAATAAATCAGGAAATTGGGATTATTCAGAATACTAAGAGAGGATTTGCACCATTTCAGGACTGAAATGGTGCGTCCGAGTGGACTCGAACCACCGACCCCCACCATGTCAAGGTGGTGCTCTAACCAACTGAGCTACGGACGCAGAATGGTGCGTTCAATTGGACTCGAACCAACGACCCCCACCATGTCAAGGTGGTGCTCTAACCAACTGAGCTATGAACGCAACGTGTTGTCGGCGACAACGGGGACGAATATTAGCGGCACTGCCCGGATGAGGCAAGAGGGAAAATGCAATTTTCTCTCAGATTTCACGCAATTGCTTTATTCCCGCGCAAAATGAAGAGAAAGTAGCCGCTTGCCAGCGGCTACTGTGCATTTAACGTGCTGCACGTTGCAAAATGACGGCCGAAGACTGACGTTGCAGGAAGCGCATACGCAGCATCATCAGGATAGCCGCTGACGTTAAGCCGATGATAAAGCCCATCCAGAATCCGGCAGGCCCCATACGGTCAACCACCAGGTCGGTCAGCGCCAGGATATAGCCAGTAGGCAGCCCAAGAACCCAATACGCTGTAAAGGTAATAAAGAAGATAGAACGCGTATCTTTATACCCACGCAGGATCCCGCTGCCGATAACCTGAATCGAATCTGAAATCTGGTATACCGCCGCCAGCAGCATCAGGTGCGATGCCAGGAGAACCACTTCCGGGTTGTCGTTATAGAGCAGGGCAATCTGCTCACGCAGTGTGACGGTAAACAGTGCGGTACACACTGCCATACAAACGCCCACGCCTAACCCGGTACGCGCCGCCGTTTGCGCATCAATGGTTGAACCTTGCCCCAGACGGAAACCGACACGAATGGTGACCGCCGCAGCCAGTGACAACGGCATGACGAACATTAGCGAACTAAAGTTCAGCGCTATCTGGTGCCCGGCGACATTTATGATGCCCAGCGGAGACACCAGCAGCGCAACCACCGCGAACAGCGTCACTTCAAAGAACAGCGCCAGTGCAATCGGCAGACCGAGCTGCACAAGACGGGTCAGGATAGCCATATCAGGCTTACTGAAAGGCTCATCGTTACGGATATCACGCATTGAGCGCGCGCGTTTGACATAGGTCATCATGCTAAAGAACATGACCCAGAACACCGCCGCAGTCGCCACACCACAACCGACGCCACCCAGTTCAGGCATCCCGAAGTGCCCGTAAATAAAGATGTAGTTCACCGGAATATTCACCAGCAGGCCGATGAAACCCATCACCATACCGGGCTTGGTTTTTGCCAGCCCTTCGCACTGGTTACGCGCCACCTGGAAGAAGAGATATCCCGGCGTGCCCCACAGTAATGCGCGCAGATAGCCCACGGCCTTATCCGCGAGGGCAGGGTCGATATTATGCATGGATCGGATAATGTGGCCTGCGTTCCAGAGCACGGCCATAATCAGCACAGAAACTGAACCCGCCAGCCAGAATCCCTGACGCACCTGGTGTGCGATACGCTCGCGACGCCCGGAGCCGTTCAACTGCGCGATAATCGGGGTCAGGGCCAGCAACAGACCATGGCCAAAGAGAATGGCCGGCAGCCAGATAGAGGTTCCGATTGCAACGGCGGCCATATCGGTGGCGCTATAGCCACCTGCCATCACCGTATCCACAAATCCCATTGCGGTTTGGGCAACCTGCGCGATGATCACTGGTATAGCCAGTGCCAACAACTGACGCGCTTCATTCATGTACTTCTGCACGTGAACACCTTTGTATTGTAGTTATTTGAGAGACTAAAAAAGCCGCCGTTACTGGCAGCAAGAAGAAAATGCAGGGGGATGGCAGCTATTGTAGCGGGCTTTAACTAATTATCTAGTGAAAAAATAGCCAGAAAATGCGCTCCACTGGCAACCTGTTTTTCCAACTGTTATTGTGGTGGGATTAAACGGTGTCAGCACCGTCCGAAGAAACAGGAGTTGTAAGCATGTTTACTGGTATTGTTCAGGGCACGGCTAAACTGGTGTCCATTGATGAGAAACCCAATTTCCGCACCCATGTTGTCGAGCTGCCAGAATATATGCTCGATGGCCTGGAAACCGGGGCGTCGGTTGCGCATAACGGCTGCTGCCTGACAGTCACTGAAATAAACGGCAACCACATCAGCTTTGATTTAATGAAAGAAACGCTGCGCATCACCAATCTGGGTGAACTGGTGGTTGGTGATAGCGTCAACGTCGAGCGTGCGGCGAAGTTCAGCGATGAGATCGGCGGGCATTTGATGTCTGGCCATATCATGACGACAGCTGAAGTTGCGAAAATCCTGACTTCTGAAAATAACCGCCAAATCTGGTTTAAAGTGCAGGATACGACATTAATGAAATACATCCTGTACAAAGGATATATTGGCATTGATGGTATTAGCCTGACGGTAGGCGAAGTGACGCCAACGCGTTTTTGCGTGCATTTAATTCCTGAAACATTACAGCGCACCACGCTGGGCGCTAAAAAATTGGGGCATCGCGTGAATATTGAAATAGATCCGCAAACGCAGGCGGTTGTGGATACCGTTGAGCGCGTGCTGGCGGCAAAAGAAGCCGCAGTAATAAAATCAGAAGAAGAATAAAAAATAACCCCGGCTATCCGTAATGCTTGTCAGTTAAGCTCGGTGCAGGGTTCCGTTCACCTTAATACCCGCAGAAAATAATTCGTTCAGAACACGTGAACGGGATAAGGGGGCCACCGCGGCCCCCTTATCAATCCCCGCGGCCCGCAAAGAAATCGGTGCTTCGCACTGCGCTCACCTCCCGACCGTTTGCCTGCGGTCGGCTCGACTCGACATCCTGTCTCATTTCGCCTCTGGCCGCCATCCCTGGCGTCCAGCCCTTGTCATCCGGCCTCCGGTTCGCCGATTTCTGCGGGACTCAACATCCGTGCCACTTTCAGGCCGCAGAGAAGGTTGAGGGAGCGTGAGTCCGGCTGAAAATCGCCGAAGCGGCGATTTTCTTTGCCGGGAGCCGGGATTGCTAAGGGGGCGGCGACCCCCTTAGCACGTTCACCACAGCGGATTAGGCAGGTAGCAGGAGAGTCTGAGTGAACGGAACGATGCCACTAAAATAACAGAGTGGCTTAATATCGCTTAACTGACTGGTATAACCCCGGATATCCGGGGTTATTTTTTAGCGGGCGACCCGCAAACCATGTTCAACACCATGACTGAAAACCACCTGCCATAGCTGTATATCACGCGCCCTGAATGCACCCGCGCAGGCGTTCAGGTAATATATGAACATCCGTTTGAATCGTTCGGAATAGTTGTCGGCAATCTCTGGCCAGGCATCGAGAAAACGCGACTGCCATGCCATCAACGTGGTGTCGTAATCTGCGCCAAAGTTATGCCAGTCCTCCACAATAAAGTGGGGTTCGCTGGCGTTCGCTATCTGGCGAACCGACGGTAAACAGCCATTCGGAAAGATGTATTTATTGATCCATGGATCAACACTATGGTCGGTCTTTTTCGAACCAATGGTGTGAAGCAGGAAGATACCATCCGGTTTCAGATTACGGTCTGCTACCGAAAAATAGGTTCTGTAGTTTTTAGGCCCAACGTGCTCGAACATCCCGACAGAGACAATGCGGTCGAACTGATCGTGTAGCTCGCGGTAATCCTGGAGCAGAATATTGACGTCCAGGTCGTGACACCGCTCCTGCGCCATTTTCTGCTGTTCTGCAGAGATAGTCACACCTACCACGCTGACACCGTAGTTTTTCGCCATATAGTATGCAAGACCACCCCAGCCGCAGCCGATATCCAGCACGCGCATCCCCGGCTGTAACTGCAATTTCTCGCAGATCAGACGCAGTTTCGCCTGCTGGGCCTCTTCAAGCGTCGAGGCCTCTTTCCAGTAGGCACAAGAGTATTGCATGTAGGGATCAAGCATCCGGCTAAAGAGGTCATTACCCAGATCGTAATGCTCTTTACCCACGATCCATGCCCGTTTTTTGCTTTGCAGGTTGAACAAGCGGGCAGCAGCGACACGCAGGGTATCCTTCACATTACGGGGAAGCTGACTCTCCAGCCCGGCGCGTAAAACGCTTGAGAAAAAGATATCCAGCCGCTCGCATTCCCACCAGCCATCCATATAACTTTCACCCAGTCCTAACGATCCCTCTTGCAATACACGCTTGAAAAAATCGGGATGTTTGATTTGGGGATCGGATGGGGAAGGCCCGTTGATAGTGATGCCTGCACGACCCAATAGTTCAGTGACGATCCGGGACCAGTTGTCGTCCGGAACGCTGACTTCTTCTATACACGATGAACTCATAGCTTCTCCATCACCTTGCTGTGATCAGAACCTTCAAACAGCGTAGACGCTTTTTTTGGTTTGTGAGAAATCTCACGGTATTACGCCCCGTGAGGCTAGTATCCGACGTAGAACAGAGGAAGGGAGATAACCCTTGCCGAAAGGCCTTCCATGGTAAAACGGGAGCACTCCGGCTCCCGTTAACACTTAATATTTATCGTATTTAATCGAACCAAATTTAGTATAGGCCTCAAAATTTGGTGATTCAATAGAAAATTCTTAGCAACCTAATCACTGAAATGTAACATAATTGCTGGTGCGATTATGCGTGCGATGTTTCAGCCTGGGCTGCCGTATTATCCTCACGGTGTGCCGATGACTGCATCTGATAGCCGATGCCAGCAAGTGCAACGGTAACCAGCATCACGCTGGTGGTGGTGAGCAGTGGTGTTGCAATCAGTGCCGATACCACCAGGCTTGCCAGGAAGCACAGCCCCAGTTGCAGTGTGTTCTGCAAGGCTGCCGCACGGCCCGTTGCCTGTGGGAACGGCCGTAAAGCCTGCGCCACCACAATCGGGTAAATGGCACCGTTAGCAATTGCCATCACACAGAATGGAATCAGGATTTCCGCCAGACCAGCACCCGGAATAAAGCCGACGGCCCAGGTACCAATAACGCTTAAAGCGTACAGCGCCAGCAGCCAGGGTAACATCTGCTGCCCCTGCCATTTTTGCAGCGCCGCACGGCAACCGTAACCGCCCACCAGGAAGGCGATAGTCTGTGGAACATAGCTCAGGCCGATGGCCGCCGGGCTGTACCCCATATCGTGCAGAATAAAGGGTGAGCCGGTCAGCCATGCAAAGAAGCTGGCTGAACAGGCGGCGTAGATAAGCACGTTGCCGCGGTACGCTTTGGTGCGCAGCAAAGAGGTAAAGGTAATTGGCTTCGCTTCCGGATGTGTCTCTTTTTTATGCGCAGGTTTCAGGGCGAATGCGGGCAGCATCAGCACCAGAGTGATGGCAAACAGGGTGGCGAAAATCGCCTGCCAGTCGAAATGCGCCAGGATCCAACTGCCCAGCAGTGGTGCAAGCGCGGGAGAGAGGCCAACCAGCGGCATAATAGTGGCAAAAATTCGATTGGTCCGTGAAGCCGGATAGTAATCCGTCACCAGCGCCTGCCAGGTGACCGCTGCGGCACAAACGCCGACGGCCTGAACAAAACGCAGCACCAGTAACCAGGTTGCATCGCGTACCCACAACATCCCAAGACAGCCTACGGCAAAAATTGCCAGACCCAGTAACAGCACTGGTTTACGACCAAAACGGTCGGAGAGCGGCCCCCACAGCAGCTGTGCAAAGGCAAAACCGGCGAGGAACAAACTCAGGCTGGCGCTAATGGCCGCGGCAGGCGTTTGCAAATCTTCCTGCATTGCAGCGAATGCGGGTAAGTACATATCGGTAGCTAAAAAGCCCAGCACGCTTAAGCCGCCGAGCCAGACTAAAAAACCTTTCCTGGGTTGCATTGTTTTATTCTCCTTAAGGAGGCAGGGTACGTTGGCGCAGAGTGTAGGGAGTGCAAAGCGGCTTGTGAAACGCTAATATTTGGCGGGTGCATTCAAATTTTTTGCAGGCAGAAAATGTGGTCAGATTATTCTCTTGAAGTTGTGGATGCTGTCGCCCGTAACGGCAGCTTCAGCGGAGCCGCGCAGGAACTACACCGCGTCCCCTCGGCCATTAGCTACACGGTGCGTCAGCTTGAGGAGTGGCTGGCCGTTCCGCTGTTTGAACGCCGCCATCGCGACGTGGAGTTAACGCCTGCCGGGGCGTGGTTTTTGAAAGAAGGGCGTTCTGTTATCAAAAAAATGCAGATCACTCGTGAACAGTGTCAGCAGATTGCTAATGGCTGGCGAGGTCATCTTTCTATTGCGGTGGATAACATCGTAAAACCTGAACGTACCCGGCAGATGATTGTCGATTTTTATCGCCACTTCTCCGATGTCGAGCTGCGGGTATCGCAGGAAGTCTTTAACGGTGTCTGGGATGCGCTGGCAGATGGCAGGGCAGAGATGGCGATCGGCGCAACACAGGCCATACCCGTTGGGGGACGTTACGCATTTCGCGATATGGGAATGTTAAGCTGGAAATGCGTGGTGGCAAGCGATCACCCGCTGGCGGCAATGGCAGGGCCGTTAAGCGATGATACCCTGCGTAACTGGCCATCGCTGGTACTGGAAGATACGTCACGCTCGTTACCCAAGCGTGTGACCTGGCTTCTGGATAACCAGCGACGGGTGATTGCGCCCGACTGGGAATCCTCCGCGACCTGCCTTTCTGCCGGGTTGTGTGTGGCAATGGTGCCGGTCCATTTTGCCAGACCACGAATCGATGCCGGGGAGTGGGTTGCCCTTGAGCTTGAAAACCCATTCCCGGACGCGGCCTGTTGTCTGACCTGGCAGCAAAGTGACGTATCGCCCGCGATGGCCTGGCTGCTGGATTACCTGGGGGACAGTGAAACGCTGAACAGGGAGTGGTTACGGGAGCCAGATTAACTGGCTCCGTACACGATTAACGGCGGTAGTCGCGGAAAGGACCGTCCGCCACGGAGCGACGTTCGATAAGACGCGGGTGGACTTCAATTGACTGCGACTCTTCACGTTTGTTAACGATCCTGTCCATCAGCATGTTGAAGGCTGTTTCACCCAGAGAATCTTTCGGCTGATGAATAGTGGTCAGCGCCGGGGTGAAGAAACGCGCGTTGCGCACGTTGTCATACCCGATCACAGAAATATCCTGCGGTACGCGCAAACCCAGCTCATCGGCAGCACAAAGCGCACCCATCGCCATAATATCGCCACCGCAGAAGACAGCAGTCGGACGATGCGGTTGGGAGACTATTTGCTGCATTGCGCGGTAACCGGATTCAGGCTCAAAGTCACCCTGAACAATCCAGTTTTCTGGAACGGTGATCAGTGCTTCTTCCATGGCTTTCATAAATCCGGCCAGACGGCCTGCACCGGTGTTACGCTCCAGTGGACCTGGAATCACGCCAATCTCGCGGTGACCCCGTTCTACCAGATAACGACCGGCCATGTAACCGCCTTCAAAGGCGTTATCGATTACTGAGTCAGTAAAATCGGCGTGCGCTTCACCCCAGTCCATCACCACCATTGGGATGTGACGGTACTCTTCCAGCATGGAGAGCACAGAATCCGGGTATTCGGAACACATGACCAGCAGGCCATCCACGCGTTTTTGCGCCATCATTGACAGATAAGCGCGCTGTTTCTCATGGTTGTTCCACGCGTTACCCAGGATCAGGGTATAGCCTTTCTGGAAGCAGTTTTTCTCGACCGCCTCGATTATCTCTGCGAAATATGCAGCTTCGCTGCTGGTGGCCAGCAAACCAATGGATTTGGTGTGATTAACTTTAAGGCTACGTGCGACCGCGCTTGGCGAATAGTGCAGTTCTTTGATCGCCGCCCAGACGGCATTACGCGTCTCTTCCGCTACAAAACGGGTTTTGTTAATTACATGTGATACGGTTGTAGTGGAAACGTTTGCGCGTTTTGCCACGTCTTTAATTGTTGCCATTAAATGTCACTCCAGACCATATCCTAAGCTCCTGAAAAACTTGAAGGTAAACGTTTGCCTTCTCTCACCCTTATCACGCAATCTGGAATTGCGACACGCCGGGAAAACGACACAGGACGTCAGGAGGGGGTCAATGGCCGGTACGCTAATAAATTTAGCGTGGAATTTTGTCCTATCTTGATGAAAAGGGGAAGAGCAAAAGTGGATATCAGTTTAAATCCAGGAAGATTTTTGACGTAAACTGTGTAAAAATGAGCAAGCTCACTTTTCGTAAGGTGATTAAAAGGAGAAAAATTGATGAGTACCGATCTTAAGTTTTCGCTGACGACCACCGTTATCGTGCTGGCACTGATTGTTGCAGCTGGTCTGACGGCTGTATTGCACTGATTTACGCGGGGGGAGAGTTCTCTCCCTCCACATTCCTCGCTGATTGTTACTTCTCCGGCAATAATCTTTTGCCAAATTGTTAACTTCTCATTTTTTGTGATTGGTGTCATGCTTTTTGCTTCTTTGTTCTGTGTCGCGGTACGACACGGCATCCGGAGTTGACTCATGAAAATCAATTATCCTCTGCTGGCCCTGGCGATTGGCGCTTTTGGGATTGGCACCACCGAATTTTCCCCGATGGGGTTATTGCCTGTTATCGCCCGGGGTGTAGACGTCTCTATCCCGGCGGCCGGTATGCTGATTAGCGCCTACGCGATTGGCGTGATGGTAGGGGCACCGTTAATGACGTTGCTGCTTTCACACCGTGCGCGCCGTAATGCGCTGATTTTCCTGATGGCTATTTTTACCCTGGGGAATGTGCTTTCCGCGCTTTCACCGGATTACACGACGCTGATGTTGTCACGTATCCTGACCAGCCTTAACCACGGTGCCTTCTTCGGACTGGGCTCGGTGGTTGCAGCAAGCGTTGTACCTAAACATAAGCAGGCCAGCGCCGTGGCAACCATGTTTATGGGTCTGACCATTGCCAACATCGGCGGTGTACCTGCGGCCACGTGGCTGGGTGAAGCGATCGGCTGGCGTATGTCGTTCCTGGCAACCGCTGCACTGGGCGTGATTGCTATGGTCGCACTGTTCTTCTCGTTGCCAAAAGGCAGCGCAGGCGAACGCCCTGATGTACGCAAAGAGCTGTCCGTGCTGGTTCGTCCTCAGGTATTGTCTGCGCTGCTGACCACCGTGCTGGGGGCTGGGGCGATGTTCACGCTCTATACCTATATTTCGCCCGTGCTGCACGACATTACTCATGTCACGCCGGTCTTTATTACCGCGATGCTGGTGCTGATTGGCGTAGGGTTCTCTATCGGTAACTACCTGGGCGGTAAGCTGGCAGACCGTTCCGTGAGTGGCACGCTGAAAGGCTTCTTAACGCTGCTAATTGTCATCATGGTGGCCATTCCGTGGCTGGCGCGTAACGAATTTGGCGCAGCCATTGCGATGGTGGTATGGGGTGCGGCGACCTTTGCCGTGGTTCCGCCGTTGCAGATGCGGGTAATGCGTGTGGCGCATGAAGCGCCAGGACTCTCTTCATCCGTGAATATTGGTGCGTTTAACCTGGGTAATGCACTGGGCGCTGCGGCCGGTGGTGCAGTGATTTCGGGTGGCCTGGGGTACAGCTTTGTGCCGGTAATGGGGGCGATTATTGCGGCTCTGGGGTTACTGCTGGTACTGATGTCGGGTCGTAAACAGCCAGAAACGGCCTGCGCGGCTGAATAATCATAACGCAGAAGGGCGAACCCTTCTGCGTGTCTCTTACGCTGCGAGGTTCTTCGCAACAAATTCCCAGTTAACCAGCGCCCAGAAATGCTCCAGGTAGTTCGGGCGTGCGTTACGGTAATCGATGTAGTAAGCATGTTCCCACACATCGACGGTCATCAGCGGGGTTGCGCTGGTGGTCAGCGGTGTACCCGCGTTGGATGTTGATACGATAGCCAGTTTGCCATCGGCTTCTTTCACAAGCCAGGTCCAGCCAGATCCAAAGTTTTTAATTGCTGCGTCAGTGAATTTCGCTTTGAAATCAGCAAAGCTGCCGAACGCGGCATTGATGGCTGCGGCCAGTTCACCGGTGGGTTCTCCGCCTGCATTAGGTGCCAGGCAGTGCCAGTAAAACGTGTGGTTCCAGACCTGAGCGGCGTTGTTAAACACGCCACCTTCTGAGCTACGCACGATCTCTTCCAGCGTTTTGCCTTCAAAGTCAGTGCCTTTGATCAGGTTGTTCAGGTTGGTGACATACGTCTGGTGATGTTTGCCGTAGTGATATTCCAGGGTTTCCACGGAAATGTGTGGAGCCAGGGCGTCTTTTGCATACGGTAGTGCAGGTAATTCGAACGACATTGCTTCTCTCCTTATTATTTTTACGTTGCCAATAACCATAAAGACAACAGGGATAGAGTAGCAAATTGAAAGGGTATGCAAAAGAGGAACTTACCCCGCCGCAGACGCGGCAGGGCAAGGATTAACGGATGGTTTTCGGGGTCATCACACGGCGTGCACCAACGTAGTGGCGTACCCAGTAATCTTCGCTCAGAGAGGTGATTTGGATGTCCTGGCCGCTACGTGGCGACTGGATGAATTTCCCGTTGCCAACGTAAACACCCACGTGGTCGGCCATGCCGCGACCCTGAGTGCGGAAGAAGACCAGATCGCCACTTTCCAGTTCACCACGATCGACCGGTGAAGCATCGCGCAGGTGATACATTTCGTTCGCAGTACGCGGAATACGGAATTTCACCAGATCTTTGTAGGCGTAGTACACCAGACCGCTGCAATCGAAACCGGTACGGGGTGAGGTTCCGCCCCAGCGATAAGGCTTGCCAATTTGTCCCATCAGCTTGTTCATCGCGGTTTTTTGCGCTTTCTGGACGCGTACCTTATGGACTTCCGCTACTTTCGTGACTTTGACGCACTTCGCTTTGTGACCTTTGCGGGCAGTGCATTTTTCGGTAACGAGATTAGCGGCAGTTTGCTGGGCTTTGCGCGAAGTGGTGTGAGTGGTTTTAGCTTTGCTGGAGGCAGTACGTTTAGTCTGTGTGGTGGTTTTTTTCTTTTCGTTCTTACTGGTGGTTTTTTTCTTACGTTCTGTGACTTTAGCCAGGTGCGTTTTTTGTACAGCAGAATGCCGCGCCTGCTGGGAGGCGTTAGCCACTGGCGTGAAAGAGAGTGTTGTAAACAATAAAGCACAGAGCGTGATCGAGATTTTATTTATCCGCGCCACTGGCCAGTCCCCTGGTAAATGCAGGTCATCAATCATGCCTGCGTGTGATTTTCAAAACCTGTCGATTCTAATCTATAAAAACCCGAGAAGTTAATAGCATTTTTCAATCTAAAATTGTGTTTCGTTAGCAAGTGCAAAAAAAAACATCAATCTGTAGCATTATTGCTTACTCCTTAAGCAAAACCTTATCTGCAGTAGGGTTAAGCTACATTTGGAATGCAACTTATGCCGGTAACGTTTAAAATATATAGACGTGAAAAAAATGTTATTTTCCGATGCCGCTCTGAACCGCTACAATGTCAGACGAATGCCGTAACAGAAGTTAAAGGAAGCAAGACATGAGCACCACTATTGAAAAAATCCAGCACCAGATTGCTGAAAACCCAATTCTCCTGTACATGAAAGGTTCTCCGAAACTGCCAAGCTGCGGTTTCTCCGCACAAGCAGTTCAGGCGCTGTCTGCCTGTGGCGAGCGCTTTGCTTACGTTGATATCCTGCAAAACCCGGACATTCGCGCTGAGCTGCCAAAATACGCTAACTGGCCGACCTTCCCGCAACTGTGGGTTGATGGCGAGCTGGTTGGCGGTTGTGACATCCTGATCGAAATGTATCAGCGTGGCGAACTGCAACAGCTGATCAAAGAAACTGCTGCTAAGTACAAAACTGAAGAACCAGACGCAGAGTAAGTTATCTGCGAAAATAAAAAAGCGACCTGTCGAGGTCGCTTTTTTTTTGTCGGGTGGCGCTGCGCTTACCCGACCTACGATTGAATATCTGCCTCATCGCCCATCGGTAGCGGCCAGCCGCCAAGACGTTTCCAGCGGTTCACAATTTCACAGAACAACTCAGCCGTGCGTTCGGTGTCATATAACGCGGAATGTGCCTGAGTCCCGTCAAACGCAATTCCTGCCGTGATACAGGCTTTGGATAATACCGTTTGCCCCAGCGCCAGGCCGCTCAGTGCAGCGGTGTCGAAGGTAACAAACGGGTGGAAAGGGTTGCGCTTGAGCGAAGCGCGTTCGGCAGCCGCCATCATAAAGCTGTGATCGAAGGTGGCGTTATGCGCCACCATGATCGCGCGGCTGCAGTCATTGTCCTTCATGCCTTTGCGCACCATTTTGAAAATGGCGTGCAGTGCATCGTATTCGCTTACGGCGCCACGCAGCGGATTATTTGGATCAATGCCGTTAAAGGCCAGCGCTTCTGGCTGTAAGTTGGCGCCCTCAAACGGGTCAACATGGAAATGCAGCGTGGTGTCCGGTGAAATCCAGCCCTGTTCATCCATCTTCAGCGTGATGGCGGCAATTTCAAGCAGCGCATCGGTTTTAGCGTTAAATCCGGCTGTTTCTACATCAATGACAACGGGATAAAAACCACGAAAACGGTCGCACAGACCGGTAAATTGAGCATTATCGGACATCAGGGTCTCTTACATGGGGAAAAAAGCAGTGCGCATTATGGCAAATTTTAAGAGGGGATGCAGTAAAACTACGGGCGCATATTGCGCCCTGCGGGATCAGTTGCCCAGACCGCGACCAGCGTCTTTGGCTTCAATCAGCTCGATTTTGTAACCATCTGGATCTTCAACAAAAGCAATGACCGTGGTGCCGCCTTTGACCGGGCCCGCTTCACGGGTCACGTTACCGCCGTTGCTGCGGATGCGTTCACAGGCTTCAGCGGCATTTTCCACTTCCAGCGCGATATGGCCATATGCCGTGCCCAGCTCGTAGTTGTCTACGCCCCAGTTGTAGGTCAGCTCGATAACCGCTTCATCCGATTCCGGGCCGTAGCCAACGAACGCCAGTGAATATTTGTACTCCGGATTTTCGCTGGTGCGCAGCAGTGTCATTCCCAGGACGTTAGTGTAGAAATCGACAGAACGTTGCAGGTCGCCAACGCGCAGCATGGTGTGAAGTAGGCGCATAATTTCCTCATTAACTAATGGATTGGATTATGTTTTTGAACAGAAACGATGTTTTAGTATAGCGGCGAAATGTCGCCGCTATCAATGCACAAGGAGGAATTACAGGGAAGGGTAGTCGGTGTAACCTTCAGCGCCGCCGCCGTAGAAGCTTTCCGGGCGCTGCGGGTTCAGCGCGGTTTTACGTTCCAGACGGGCAACCAGATCCGGGTTAGCGATGTAATCGCGACCGAATGCGACCGCATCGATCAGCCCTTTGTTGATCAGGTCTTCTGCTTTCTCTGGTGTATATGCACCGGCACCGATAATCACGCCGTGGAAACGATCGCGCACTTTCTGACGGAAAGCCTCGGTGTATGGCTGACCGCCCGCCCAGTCTGGTTCAGACATATGCAGGTAAGCAATGCCGCGTTTTGCCAGCTCTTCAATCAGGTACAGGGCATCTGCTTCTTCATTCGCACCGTTATCAACGTTCTGGAAAGAACCAATCGGAGAGACACGGATACCGATACGGTCTGCGCTCCACTCCTTGCAAACGGCATCAACCACTTCCAGAACCAGACGCGCGCGGTTTTCAACGCTGCCGCCGTACTGGTCAGTACGATGGTTAGAAGATGGTGACAGGAACTGATGCAACAGGTAGCCGTGAGCTGAGTGCAGCTCAACCAGGTCGAAACCGGCGTCACGCGCATTCGCAACGGCCTGACGGAAATCATTCACGATACCCGGGATCTCTTCCAGCTCCAGCGCACGCGGCATAGAGGTATCTACGCGGATCGCATGGCCGTTTTCATCGCGCAGCGAGGTACGGGTGTTGGCACTCAGCGCTGACGCGGATACAGGAGCCTGGCCGCCAGGCTGGATGCTGTTGTGAGAGATACGACCGGTATGCCACAGCTGTACGGCGATGCGGCCATCTTCAGCATGAACACCGGCGGTGATTTTTTTCCATGCCGCAATTTGTTCCGGGCTGTGCAGGCCAGGTGCGCCAGCATAACCTTTTGCCTGGGCAGAAATCTGCGTAGCCTCAGAGATGATTAGCCCTGAACTTGCGCGCTGACGGTAATATTCACCCATCAGTGGGGTTGGGATATCCCCCGGTTCAATGCTACGAAGACGGGTGAGAGGGGCCATAAATACGCGGTTTGGCGCGGTGACGGCACCCACTTTCAGTGGGGTAAATAATTTTTGAGCTGACATAGAGACTCCTGAGTAGACCAGTCGACTAGTAATTGAGTAAATAAAAACGCCTGCTAAACGCCAGGCGCTGTAATACTGCTTTTCACATGCGCCAGTGCGCTTTCCAGCGGCACGGCACTGCGAGAAATTTTGGCTTGCAGGTTTGCACCTAACCAGAGTGCATAGAGTACCTGCGCCTGGGTCAGCGGCTCACCCGGGAAGGCCAGCGTCTTTTCATTGCGGCCTTTCTCAAGCGCCTGGGCCAGCAGGGCGATAACGCCGCTGGCACCTTTGTCCATTGCGGTACGCATATCTTCGGAAAGATCGCATACCTCAGCAGAGAGTTTTACCGTCAGGCATCCGCTGATAATGCCCTGCTGACAGAACTGGGTCAGCGTTTCCTGATAGTAGTTAAGAACACGATCCCGGTAGTTACCTTCGCCACTGGCAAAGTGGGTAGCAAGGCGCTGATGGTAGCTGGCATAGTGCCGTTCCAGCATCGCCACGCCAAAGGCTTCTTTTGAGCGAAAGTAGTGGTAGAACGACCCTTTCGGCACCTCAGCGGTTTTTAACAGTTCGCTAAGCCCCATACCGGTAAACCCGCGATGCATACAAAGACGCTCGCCTGTAGCCAGTAAGTGTTCGCGCGTATCGTGTTCAGTATTTCTGCTCATGTCGGCACTCTAATAGACCAATCGGTCTATTGCAAGCAGGATTATTGACGACATGTGTTCAGGATATCCAGTTGTTGCTGATAAACCTTTGATTTTACGTTCATCATCCCAAGAACCGTTGAGAATAAATTATCCTGTGAAACCGCATCTTTTGCCGCATGGTCGCGCAGGCATTGCTCGTTAACGCCGTAATTTTTCGCGTAGTCAGGAGAGAGCCAGAACATAAACGGAATATGCGTTTGCTGTTCAGGCGCCAGCATGTACGGCGTGCCGTGCAGGTAGATACCGCTTTCGCCCAGCGATTCACCGTGATCCGACAGGTAAATCAACGCCGTGTTCATGCTGCCCTGGCGGGCTTTCAGGGTATCGATAGTCTTGCTCACGATGCTGTCGGTATAAAGGATTGTGTTGTCATAGGTGTTAATCAGCGCCTGATGATCGCAATCCTGAATCTCATTCGTATCGCAGGTTGGTGTGAATTTGCGGAAGTTATCCGGGTAGCGGCGATAGTACGCCGGGCCGTGACTGCCCATCAGGTGAATGACCAGAACTGTGTCCTGCTTCAGGCCGTCCAGCACGTTATCAAGGCGGTAGAAATTGACGTCATCAATACAGGATTTGTCTTTGCAGAACTGGTCCAGCTTCCACTGGGTCATGTCCGTATGCGGGATACGGTCACAAGCGCCTTTGCATCCGCCATCGTTATCACGCCATAGCAGGTTGATACCTGCATGTCCCAGCACGTCGAGCAACCCTTCCTGGTGGCGGGCGAGGTCAGCGTCGTATTTCTTACGTGTCATTCCAGAGAACATGCAAGGAACAGAGACCGCGGTTTCTGTCCCACAGGAGGATGCCTGAGGGAAGTTGATGATGTCTTGTTTTTTCAGTTCAGGGTTGGTTTCACGGTCGTAGCCGTTAAGCGAGTAGTTCGCTGCACGGGACGCTTCACCGACCAACAACACCAGCACCGTTTTTTTCTGCTGCCCGGCAATCACCGGGCCTTTGTGGGCGTCTTCGCCAATACGCACCAGGGTCTGATCGCCTGCAAACCAGCGGGTTTTGCTGTATTTCATGATCGCGCTGACGTAGTTAGCAGGGGTCACCATTTTGACGATGCTTTTGTTGTTACGGAACAGCGATGCGTAATCTTTATAGAAAACCGATGCGACCAGAATGATCACCAGCAGTGCGCCGAGCATTGCGGCAATACGCGTCAGCATCGCGTACCACCATTTACCGGTGCGTATACGCGTCAGGGCTAATACCACGGAAGGAATAAGACCGGCAACGACAATCCAGATGATCATCTGTGGTGTCACGAGGGCAGTCGCTTCCTGGGAGTTGGTTTCGAACACGTTAACAATCATGTTCTGATCGATAACCGCACCGTAGGTATACATAAAATAGGTTGCTGCGGCGCATCCCATGGTTAACAGGATCAGCAGCGGCTTGCGGATAAAGGGAATATTGAGAATGCTAAAAACAATGACCCAGCCGCAAAACAGCACCAGCGGGACTGAGGCCGCAAAGAGCACATCATGCAACTGCGCAGGGGCGATGATGACCCAGCTGCGCTGTATGAACAGGGCATTCAGCGCGGTAAAAAAGAAGGCACAACCCAGAGTAAATTTAATGTCGTTACATTGTAACTTTTTAAGAAACCACATCATTATCAAACCATTCTTTATAGTGATGTGGCGAGTATAGGGAGAGAAGATTAGTGAAACCTTAATGCCATATTTCTGTGGTAAAGCCCTTGCATGAGCGGCATTTAACGTCTTCACTGTAGGTGATAATCGTTTTCTGGAGGTGTGTGTGGCAGAGCAACTGGAGTTTTTCCCCATCCAGAGCCCGTGCCGGGGAATTTGTCAGGTAGATGATCGCGGATATTGCCGTGGGTGTATGCGTACCCGCGACGAGCGTTTTAACTGGCAAAATTTTAGCGATACGCAAAAACAGGACATCCTGCGCCTGTGTCGGCAGCGTTTGCTGCGCAAAATACGCGCAAACAAAGCGGGTGAAACCGAAGAACCCCAGCAACCTTCACTTTTTTAGCAGCGTAATTGCGTATACTCATGACATTACTTCCTTGAGGAAATTGTTATGGTTCAGCGTATTACACTTACCCCCCAGGGCCCGGAGTTTTCCCGTTTTGTGATGGGTTACTGGCGGCTGATGGACTGGAATATGTCCCCCCTTCAGCTCGCGAGCTTCATTGAAGAGCATCTCGATTTAGGCATTACTACCGTCGATCATGCGGACATCTACGGCGGCTACCTGTGTGAAGCCGCATTCGGTGAGGCACTTAAGCTGGTTCCGGCGCTTCGTTCTCGTATGGAGATTGTCACCAAATGCGGCATCGCCACTACCGCTAAACCGGAGCACGCGCTTGGCCACTACATCACCGACCGCGACCACATTGTAAAAAGCGCAGAGCAATCACTGGTTAATCTGGCGACAGACCATATCGATTTGCTGCTGATTCATCGCCCGGATCCGTTGATGGATGCAGACGAAGTGGCTGAGGCTTTCCTGAATCTTCACCAGAGCGGCAAAGTCCGTCATTTCGGCGTATCGAACTTTACCCCTGAGCAGTTCGCCTTACTTCAGTCGCGCCTGCCATTTACGCTGGCCACTAATCAGGTTGAGATTTCACCTGTTCACCAGCCGCTGCTGCTGGATGGTACGCTCGATCAGCTGCAACAGCTGCGCATTCGTCCGATGGCGTGGTCGTGCCTGGGGGGCGGGCGTCTGTTCAATGACGATGCCTTCCAGCCATTGCGTGATGAGCTGACCACTATTGCACAAGAGCTGAATGCGGAAAGCATTGAGCAGGTAGTGTACGCGTGGATCATGCGTCTGCCGTCAAAACCGCTGCCGATTATCGGTTCCGGTAAAATTGAACGTGTGCGTGCGGCAATTGCCGCTGAAGCGCTGGAAATGACGCGACAGCAGTGGTTCCGCATCCGTAAAGCGGCACTGGGTTACGACGTCCCGTAATCCGCCGCAACGTGACCTCCCGGTGAACATGCAGCCTCTGGTATAGACTTAAGGGGCAAAAAGAAACCCAGGAGGTCACATGAAGCGTTTTGCTCTGGCACTCGTGACACTGGCGGTATGCGCAGGGGCGCAGGCTGCCAGTGACGAAGTAGAAATGAACCTCGTTTCCCCACTTGGCGTAGGTCAGTCCATCGGAACAGTAAAAATTACTGAAACCGACAAAGGACTGGAGTTTGCTCCTCATCTCAACTCACTTCCACCCGGCGAGCATGGTTTTCATGTTCATACCAACGGCAGTTGTCAGCCAGCCCTGAAAGAGGGGAAAGCCTCGGCGGCTGAAGCCGCAGGTGGTCACCTTGATCCAGAACACTACGGTAAGCATGAGGGGCCGAACGGTATGGGGCATCTGGGTGACCTGCCCGTGCTGGTGGTGAATAAAGACGGCAACGCCACGACGCCGGTCATTGCGCCGCGGCTGAAAAAACTGGATGAAATCAAAGGCAGGGCGCTAATGATCCACGTAGGCGGCGATAATATGTCCGACAAGCCTAAACCTCTGGGCGGTGGCGGCGCACGTTATGCCTGCGGCGTTATCTGATCGCCTATCGTACCTGGTGGTGGGGCCTGCTCTAGCTGTGACAACGAACAGTGCAGTCGCCAGATTATCGAGGCCAAATCGCGCGCAGCCAGGAGATGGTGGCGCGCGAGGGTGTCGCAAATACGCTGGAGCTCAACGAGAGTGGCTTCCAGCGGACGTTGCTGAACACCGCGTTCACTCATCACATCGCGCAGTAACGCGATACAGATATCCCGAACCTGCGCCAGAGGGTCTGAACGGGTTTCCCAGGCACGCAGTTGCCACACCACATGTGAGCAGTTAAGCAATACCACGCCCCAGCGCAGCAGCCAGCGGCGCGCGAGAACATCCTGACTGTTATTCAACTGACTCACGTGATGATACACAAGGGATTCATACTCGCTTTCGCGCAGATGGGGCTTACGGCTGAGCTGATCGACAAATCCCCGGCGAAGCTCGCCGATATGACGCCGACTTTTGCGCGCATCAGAACCCGGGCGGAGAACCGCAAACGCCAGCCAGGTTAATGCCACACCAAGGATTTTTGCCAGGTTGTCGTTGAGGAAGTTAGCAAAATCATAAACGGGTGGGTTGGTGACCGCGATAAACGATCCCATGAAGACGATAAGCTGCCCCCAGAGCCCGGCGAGTTTTGGCATTTGTAGCTTCAGTAGCTGCATGGTAGTGAGCAAAGGGAAGAGAAACAGCAGAAACTGCCAAAGATCCGTGATTTGCACCATCAGGCCAAACATCACCACAAAACTGAACAGTGACAGCAGTATCAGCGTACGCAGTAACAGCGTCAGCGAGTTAAAGGGTGAGGGGGAAACAGAGTAAAGCACGCTGCTAATGGCGGCGAGGGTTAACGCGGCGGAGGTGCTGTCCCACTGGGTTGTAATGCCCCATGTCCCTACCAGAGTCAGCGCGCAGAACGTACGAAAACCGCTCCAGAGTGCCTCCATGTTGTCAGTATGCCGCGCCAGTGCAGGGCTTTGCGGAACAGAGAACTCCGTAATGGGCGTGGCATTTTCTACCGCGCGGATCCAGCGGCTGCTCAACAGGTAAAGCCGACAAAAATAGCGCAGCCGTTGCCAGAAGGCGCGATGGCGATAGTCATATTCATCCACCGGAGCCAGCGGCGCAATAATGCGCGCTACGCTATAGGAGTCTGCCGTTGGTCGCGCAAGCTCAACCAGCAGAGCTTCAATAATGTCGCGGGTGTTTTCCGGCGGATTGGGCCAGTTAAGCAACATTCGGCGCAGGCTGGAAATTGCGCTTGTCATGCGCAGTTGCTGATGCAGCAGATAGTTAAGCAACGCGTTCTGCCTGCGGAAACGGTAGTGGCTCCAGAACGCCTGGATACGCAGTAAATTCATGGTCAGGATCTGGCCGATGACTTTTTCGTGCGCAAGGCGAATTTCGTCGTTGGTGTCGGGCTGCCAGAGAAGACTTGCGTGTTCCAGCAAACGAGTGTGCATGGTTTTTAACGCGGTGATCAGTGCAGTGCCATCCGACGTGCTGGGCAGGATCATCATCATGACCCCACCGCAAAGAATACCGATGATGACTTCGCACACACGCGCCTGGGCGATATCCCACAGTTCGGTGATGTCCAGCACGTTGATGACCGGGAAAGCAATAATGGCGGCGGTATAGCCTGCCAACTGAAACGCGTAGGCCACGTTATTGGTAAAATGCGCGCAGGCCCAGGTACAAAAGCCCAGCCATGTTGCCATGCTCAGTAAAAAGAGCCAGGGATCGTTCAGGGTATGGCCAGCGATGATCAACGCAGCAGTTGCACCGAGCAGGCTACCCGCCACGCGTCCCAGACTTTTACTGATAACACCGCCAACGGTGGGGAAGCTCACCACCGCCGCAGAGGTCATCGCCCAGTAGGGCTCGTCCAGGTTCAGATAGTAGGCCACCATGAGCGCAAGACACATGGCAATGCCGTTACGCAGCGCATAACGCCACTGCGGGCGGGTTGCTTTTATCCATGGGGTGTTACGCCAGGAGAAAGCGGAGAGGTTCATTAACGTGTTCCGACAGAGACGGTACAGGTTGTGCCTGAAACCAGAGTGATGTCTTTCGGCAGGTTATCAAACTCCACACGAACCGGAACGCGTTGGGCAAGACGCACCCAGGGCACATTCGGTTTGATATCTGGCACCAGGCCGGAATCTGTCTCTACGCTTTGATCGTATATGGCCCGGCCAATACTTGATACGTGACCCTGTAACGTTTGTGAGCCACTGTACAGTGTTATCCGCGCCGGTGCACCTTCCTGAATATGGCGCAGTTTCGTCTCTTCAAAATAGCCGACAACATAGAAAGAGTGGCTGTCTACCAGCGCAAACACTGGTTGCCCCGTGGTGGCGTAATTCCCCACACGCGTAGAAAGGTTCGTCACCCATCCATCAACCGGAGATTTCACCACCGTTTGCGTCAGCTGCCACTGGGCCTGTTTCAGCGTTGCTTCGGCAACATCGACGCTTGCCTGCATGGCTTTCACATTAATGTTGGCGGTGTCCAGGTCTTCCGCAGAGATATAATTTTGCGATAAATGGCGGCGGCGATTGGCTTCGTTATTGGCTTTCGCCAGGTCAGACTGTGCTTTGGCAAGCTGCGCCTGTGCATTCAGGATAGCGATATGAAAGGGCGTCTCGTCAATACGGAACAGAACATCGCCTTCTTTAACAAACTGATTATCTTTAACAAGAAGCGTCGTGATACTGCCGGAGACCTGTGGGGTGATATTGACCTGCTCGGCGCGGATTTTACCGTCACGCGTCCAGGGGGACTGCATGTAGTAAGTCCACATCCACCAACCAGCAACCAGTGCCAGAGCAAGAACCAAAAGAGTGGAAAAATATTTTAGCGTTTTCAGAGACATATTCACCACACAATCAACACGGCAAGGCCAAGACATACGGAAAGGGCAAACAGGGAGAGATCCATCAGCATCGGGTGCCAGATTTCACCGGAATACATCCAGTCACGCAGCAGGCGGTGCGCGACGAGCCAAATCAAAAAGCCGACAAAAACGGCTTTAAAAAGAGGAGGGAAATAGACTGATGCACCGACTATCAAGTCCTGGAGGGGTAACCCCGCAGAGCTGTAAGAAAACTTCACGAGCAGAGATCCTTTGCAGTTGAAAGGGTGGCCACAATGGCCAGTCATTACACGATGAAGCGACAGTATTCAGTGTAAATCATACTTTCAACATCGATGAATGCAGTATTGCATTTGTTTTGGCAATATAAATGCTGCACACTATTCTAAAATCAGTATAATAACTTAGCAAGCTAATTATAAGGAGATGAAATTGGAATCGCCATTAGGTTCTGATCTGGCAAGGTTGGTACGCGTCTGGCGTGCTCTGATTGACCATCGCCTGAAACCTCTGGAATTGACACAGACGCATTGGGTCACGCTGCATAACATTCATCAGCTGCCACCCGAACAGTCGCAAATTCAACTGGCCAAAGCGATAGGTATTGAGCAGCCGTCGTTGGTACGAACGCTCGATCAGCTGGAAGAAAAGGGGCTGATATCACGGCAGACCTGCGCCAGTGACCGTCGCGCCAAGCGGATTAAACTCACTGAAAAAGCAGCGCCAATCATTGATGAGATGGAAGCTGTAATCAGCAAAACGCGAGGGGAGATCCTGTCCGGGATATCTCCGGCGGAACTTGAGATGCTCATTAGTCTCATTGCTCGTCTTGAGCAGAACATCAGTGAGTTGCAGTCCCGCGACTGAGAACATAAAAAAGCCTTGCATCAGCAAGGCTTTTTCTTACTGAAAGACCACCACGCGGTTACGTCCCGTCTCTTTTGCCTCATACATTGCTTTATCCGCACTTTCCACGCAATACTCGGCGGTTATCTGTGAAGATGTCGCGGTAAACACCCCCATGCTGATGGTAATGGGCTCCGGAAGCTGTCCGTTACTGCTGGTCTTATCAAAGCTACTTAAGTTGAGGCGAATACGCTCTGCCACCTGGCGTGCGGCATCGGAATCGGTATTGGCCAACATCAGGACGAACTCCTCACCGCCAATGCGTGCGGCAATATCCTGAGGGCGCACGGAATCCATCAGCAAATTGGCGACAAACTGCAATACCTTGTCGCCCTGTAGGTGGCCATAACAGTCGTTGATGCGTTTGAAGCGATCGAGGTCACTGACGATAACGGAAACTGGTCGGGTCGCTTTCGATGCCGCAAGGGACTGGTTTAACGCGTCATAAAAATAGCTGCGGTTATAGAGTCGGGTAAGCGGATCGCGAATCGAATTTTGATAGGACTGTTGGTACTTTAAATGTGAGTCACGATAGAGACTAAAGACATCATAAAGCAGAACCAGAATAATGAGTAAGGTTGCCGCAGTTTCAAATAAACGGGCGCGATACCAGGCGATATCCTCCGCGTGTCCACCGAAAAACAACATGCACAGTGTCACGATGTAACAGACACATAAAAAAGTACCGCCAACCCAGAAAAGATTGCGTAAACGCGTAATAGCTAACAGCGTGATGAATGCCACCACCCACAAAATGATAAGCAGGATATTGATAAAATGGCTCCAGAGAACCATAAATTTCCGGGTTTCATTATCCACTAAATCAATCATCAATACTGATGAGTGACCGGAACAAAGCCATGCCAGTAAAATCATACAGGCGGTGAATACAAAAATAGCGATAATAATACTGATATGCGCCAGTCGTGATAAAGGGTAATCCCGGACCATATACAGTAGCGCGGCAAGGATAATCAACACCGCCATCAGGATATGACGAAACGTGAAGAAAATCATCGTGTCATTATAGTTAACGATGTCGAACTGGTAGAGGTCAAGCCAGGCAGGGAAGCTCGACAGCGTCCCAGTCATCATCAGCATCGACCCGGTGAAGGCGAAAGCGATAGCGACCAAATACAAGCGTCTGCGATCGCACCAGTATTTCATCGACATAAAACAAGCAATAAACAGATGAAACACGAGTAAAAATATGGTGAGCGTTGGGAATAATAAGGGTGAAAATGAAGAGACTGACTCAACCAGTTTTAAAAATGAACCCTGTAATATCCCAATGACAATTATGCAGCCAAAGAAAAAAGCGATATAGCGGTTCTTTATGTAACGTTCAATCGTGTTCATACGTTTTTGTTAACAATAAAATAATAGTCTATTAAAGAAGTGTGATTCTGCATAGTTTAACAACGTCATGAAGAAATACTTTGCGCAGGAGCAATATAAGAAGGGAAACTAAATAGCAGAGAAAGGTATTTTGTAAATATATATATTTAAATGATGGATATTGTAAAAGGATGCAGCCAGTGGCCGCATCCTCTTTGGTATTAACGCGGGGAAACGGTAACCTGGCTACCGTTGCTGGCCAGAACAACACGCTGACCGGCTGCAAAGTGGGTGCTACCCTGTTTTTGCACAACCATAATGGTGTTGCCGTCGTCCTTACGGATTTCCAGTTCAACACCCTGAGTCTTGTTCATCGCACCCTGGACGCCCTGTCCTGCGACACCACCGGCTACGGCACCTGCTGCGGTTGCCAGAGAACGACCCGTACCGCCGCCTACGGTGTTACCCAGGAAGCCACCCAGTACTGCACCGCCGATTGCGCCTACAACATTGTTGTTATCGCCGCCCTGAATTTGTACAGGACGTGCATTAACGATAGTACCGTAAGTCACGTTCTGAACCTGTTTAGCCTCAGACGCGCTATAAACGTCACCGGAAAGGGAATCGTTATTCACACAACCCGCCAGCGTCAATCCAATCAGCGAAACGCCCAGTACACGTAAAATCATTTGAATCTCCTGTTCACCAAAAACGCCCACCAGTGGGGCATCCGTTATGGCTAAATTATATGGCATAAGAGGCCATAGTTCATATCTTTGCACTAACAATAGGAAAATTGTACTTGAATTTGGCTTAACGAGGCATAAACAAAAAGCCCCCCGGTTACGTGTCTGACATTGTTAAAAAATATTATCGCTGCATAGCAAAGCGACGCCGTTTATGGTGGAGTGTGGGAAACTCGCTCACGAAACGTAAGGAAAGCGCATGAAATCGGGTCGCTATATTGGTGTGATGTCAGGTACCAGTCTTGATGGTGTCGATGTTGTTCTGGCTGCCATAGATGAAAACATGGTGGCACAGCAGGCGAGTCTGACATGGCCGATCCCTGTTTCGCTGAAAGAGGCTATCCTGGGCATTTGTCAGGGCCAGCAGCTGACGCTGTCACAGCTTGGTCAGCTTGATGTGCGTCTGGGCGCGCTCTTTGGTGATGCGATACTGGCTTTGATGCAAAAAGAGAAGCTGCAACCGCAGGATGTGGTGGCTATCGGCTGTCACGGGCAAACGGTCTGGCATGAACCCACCGGCGACGCGCCGCACACGATGCAGATTGGCGATAACAACCAGATTGTCGCCAGGACCGGTGTGACCGTCGTGGGCGATTTTCGCCGTCGGGATATCGCGCTGGGTGGTCAGGGTGCACCGTTGGTTCCCGCATTTCACCAGGCCTTGCTGGCGCACCCAACAGAACGCCGGATGGTGCTCAACATCGGCGGCATCGCCAACCTGTCAATGCTTATCCCGGGCCAGCCTGTGCGTGGCTATGATACCGGGCCGGGCAATATGCTGATGGATGCCTGGATCTGGCGTCAGTACGGAAAACCTTACGACAAAGACGCCCAGTGGGCCTGTGAAGGAAAAGTGATTATTCCTCTTTTACAGTCCATGCTGAGCGACCCATATTTTGCAGCGCCTGCGCCAAAAAGTACGGGGCGAGAGTATTTCAACTATGGCTGGCTTGAACGCCAGCTTATGCCATTCCCTGCACTTTCCCCAAAAGATGTACAGGCGACGCTTGCGGAACTGACGGCCACCTCGATTTCCGAACAGGTTCTCCTCAGCGGCGGATGTGAACGCCTGCTCGTGTGTGGCGGTGGCAGCCGCAATCCGCTGGTGATGGCGCGTCTGGCCGGGCTACTGCCAGGCACTGAAGTCACGACGACGGACGATGCCGGGATCAGCGGTGATGATATGGAAGCGCTGGCCTTTGCCTGGCTTGCCTGGCGCACCATCGCCGGGTTACCGGGAAATCTCCCTTCGGTAACCGGTGCGCGTGAAGCGAGCGTGCTTGGCGCTATTTTCCCGGCAAATCCCCGTCATAATCAGAGTTAACTGAAATTCAGCACTGCGTGTAGCCGTTAAAATGGAAAGAAAACAGGAGGGCAGCAATGTCCTCCAGGACCAGGATAGTCTTCGGAATACGCCCATGAAAAAACTTCTTATTATTGCCGTGCCTTTACTGCTGTCAGGGTGCAGCGTCTATAACCAGTTCGTTGAACGTATGCAGACCGATACCCTGGAGTATCGTTGCGACGAAAAACCGCTGACCGTGAAGATCAACAACCCCCGTCAGGAAGCCAGCTTTGTATTTGACAACAAACTGCTGAATCTGAAGCAGGGCATGTCTGCGTCAGGTGCGCGTTATACCGATGGCATTTATGTTTTCTGGTCTAAAGGCGATGAAGCAACGGTCTACAAACGTGACCGCATTGTGCTGAACAATTGCCAGCTACAAAATCCGAAGCGTTGAGATTTTTACAGGGGCGGCGCACAATAGCGCCACCTAATGTCAATTTCAGCTAACGCCATGTCAGATAACGACGAATTGCAGCAAATTGCGCATCTGCGCCGTGAATACACCAAAGGCGGCCTGCGTCGCCAGGATCTTCCCGCTGAACCCCTGGTGCTTTTTGAACGCTGGCTGAAACAGGCCTGTGAAGCAAAACTTGCCGACCCGACCGCAATGGTTGTTGCCACGGTTGATGAGACCGGGCAGCCGTATCAGCGCATCGTGCTGCTGAAGCATTACGATGAGAAAGGGCTGGTGTTTTATACCAACCTGGGCAGCCGTAAAGCACATCAGATTGAAAACAACCCGCGTGTGAGCCTGCTGTTCCCGTGGCATATGCTGGAACGTCAGGTCATGGTTACAGGGAAAGCCGAGCGTCTTTCCACCCTGGATGTGCTGAAATATTTCCACAGCCGCCCGCGCGACAGCCAGATTGGTGCCTGGGTCTCTAAACAGTCCAGTCGAATCTCTGCCCGCGGTGTACTGGAAAGCAAATTCCTCGAGTTAAAACAAAAGTTCCAGCAAGGTGAAGTCCCGTTGCCGAGCTTCTGGGGCGGATTCCGCATCCCAATCGAGCAAATGGAGTTCTGGCAGGGCGGCGAACATCGCCTGCACGACCGCTTTTTATACCAGCGCGAGAACGGTGGCTGGAAAATCGACAGGCTGGCGCCGTAATCCCCGAAATTGTTGTTTAAGCGCTAGCGCTACGTGCGCCAGCGCTTTATTCTATGTACCTTTCGCATCAGGCGAAAAGTCGTGTACCGGCAAAGGTGCAGTCGTTTATACATGGAGAATTTGATGGCAAGCAGTAACTTGATTAAACAATTGCAAGAGCGGGGCCTTGTGGCCCAGGTGACGGACGAAGAAGCGTTAGCAGAGCGACTGGCGCAAGGCCCGATCGCGCTCTATTGCGGCTTCGATCCCACCGCTGACAGCTTGCATTTGGGGCATCTAGTTCCATTGTTATGCCTGAAACGCTTCCAGATGGCAGGTCATACGCCTGTTGCGCTGGTTGGCGGCGCGACCGGTCTGATTGGTGACCCAAGCTTTAAAGCTGCTGAGCGTAAACTGAACACCGAAGACACCGTGCAGGAGTGGGTGGACAAGATCCGCAAACAGGTTGCGCCTTTCCTCGACTTCAACTGTGGCGAAAACGCTGCAATTGCCGCGAACAACTATGACTGGTTTGGCGGCATGAACGTGCTGACTTTCCTGCGTGACATCGGTAAACACTTCTCTGTTAACCAGATGATAAACAAAGAAGCCGTGAAGCAGCGTCTGAACCGTGACGATCAGGGCATCTCTTTCACCGAGTTCTCTTACAACCTGCTGCAAGGTTATGACTTCGCCTGCCTGAACAAACTGCACGGCGTGTCCCTGCAAATTGGCGGTTCTGACCAGTGGGGTAACATCACCTCCGGTATCGATCTGACCCGTCGTCTGCATCAGAACCAGGTGTTCGGCCTGACGGTTCCACTGATCACCAAAGCCGACGGTACCAAGTTTGGTAAAACTGAGGGTGGCGCAATCTGGCTCGATCCGAAGAAAACCAGCCCGTATAAGTTCTACCAGTTCTGGATCAATACCGCAGATGCTGACGTCTACCGCTTCCTGAAATTCTTCACCTTTATGGACATTGAAGCCATCAATGCACTGGAAGAAGAAGACAAAAACAGCGGCACAGCACCTCGTGCGCAGTATGTTCTGGCTGATGAAGTGACCAGGCTGGTTCACGGTGAAGAAGGCCTGGCAGCGGCAAAACGCATTACCGCGAGCCTGTTCAACGGTACGCTGAGTGATTTAAGTGAAGCGGACTTCGAACAGCTGGCGCAGGATGGCGTGCCGATGGTTGAGATGGAAAAAGGCGCAGACCTGATGCAGGCGCTGGTGGATTCTGAGCTGCAACCGTCCCGCGGTCAGGCTCGTAAGACCATTGCCTCTAACGCCATTACCATCAACGGTGAAAAACAGACCGATCCTGAATACACCTTTGTTGACAGCGATCGTCTGTATGGCCGCTACACGCTGTTGCGTCGCGGTAAGAAGAATTACTGTCTGGTGTGCTGGAAGTAATCAAAAGTATGCAGGGGCGTGGGAAACCACGCCCCTTTGTTTTTTCAGGGTTGTGGTAAGCAAAAAATGAAGAACATCCTCGCCATTCAGTCCCATGTTGTATTCGGACATGCTGGCAACAGCGCAGCGGAATTCCCGATGCGTCGCCTTGGTGCCAATGTCTGGCCGCTTAATACCGTTCAATTCTCAAACCATACCCAGTACGGGAAATGGACTGGCTGCGTGATGCCGCCTTCGCATCTCACGGAGATTGTGCAGGGCATCGCTGATATCGACCAGCTCAAACGCTGTGACGCGGTGTTGAGCGGTTATCTGGGCTCAGCAGAGCAGGGCGAACATATTCTTGGCATCGTGCGTCAGGTGAAAGCGGCGAACCCTGCGGCGAAATTCTTCTGCGATCCGGTAATGGGTCACCCTGAGAAGGGCTGCATCGTGGCGCCTGGCGTGGCTGAGTTTCACGTACGACACGCGCTGCCCGCGAGCGACATCATTGCGCCAAACCTGATTGAGCTGGAGATCCTCTGCGAGCATCCTGTGAACAGCGTAGAAGAGGCTGTGAGCGCCTCTCGCGAGCTGATTGCGCAAGGGCCTGAAATTGTACTGGTGAAACACCTGGCCCGCGCAGGGCTGAGCCGTGACCGTTTTGAGATGCTACTGGTGACGAAAGACGAAGCCTGGCATATTAGCCGTCCACTGGTTGATTTTGGCGTGCGTCAGCCGGTTGGGGTTGGCGATGTGACCAGCGGCCTGCTGTTGGTGAAATTGCTGCAAGGCGCAACGCTTCGCGATGCCCTGGAGCATGTGACTGCCGCGGTGTATGAAATTATGACGGCGACGAAAAATATGCAGGAGTATGAGTTGCAGGTGGTTGCGGCACAGGATCGTATCGCGAAGCCGGAGCACTATTTCAGCGCAACTCAACTTTAGACACTGCCCGGCGGCGCTGACGCTTGCACGGGCCTACGGAATTTGTAGGCCGGGTAAGCGTCAGTGCCACCCGGCAACACAGGCCGCTCGGTTAGTTTAAACCTTCCGCTTTCAGTGCCGCAGCGACCGCAGGGCGCGCCGCCATCCGCTCCATATACGATGCAATATGATCTAACCCTTCCAGGTTCAGCTTAACCGCACGCGCCCAGCGCAGGACGGTAAACAGATAGGCATCTGCAATGGTGAAACGCGAGCCACAAATCCACTGATCGTCTTTGAGCGACTCATTAATATACTGAAGTTTTTTCTCCAGCAAGGCACGCACGGTAGGTTTGTACTCTTCCGGTGTGTCAGGGCGGAACAGCGGCGTAAAGCCTTTGTGCAGTTCGGTTGCGATATAGTTCATCCACTCCAGCGTCTTATAACGAGAGATACTGCCGGTCGGCGCCAGCAGCTGGCGATCCGGGACGTTATCCGCCAGGAACTGCATAATAGCAACGCCTTCCGTCAGCAGTGTACCGTCGTCCAGCAGCAGAGCCGGAACTTGTCCCTTCGGGTTAATAGCAAAGAAATCATCGCCGTTTTCCAGGCGTTTTTTCATCAGGTCAACGCCGTCCAGCGTGAAATCTTTGCCGCTCTCGCGCAGGGTAATATGGGAAGCAAGAGAGCAGGCGCCCGGTTTGTAGAACAGTTTCATCGGTAACTCCTTTTTGCTGAGGTTTCAGCTATGTTAGTGCGCGAACGAATAAAAAAAAAGCCGCTAACACAAAGTTAACGGCTTCTGTTCAGTCGTTCCCCGATGACATTATGCTGTTGCGGTTTCGGTCGCTTTAGCAGTTTTGTCGTCGTCCTGAGTCATACGATTCAGTTTAGGCGCAGTCAGCAGCATCAGCACAGCGATAACTGCGGTGGCAATACCAATCTGCATGAAGACCGTACCGTAGACGTTCAGAGAAACCAGCGGGTCGGTCACGTTCTCTGGAACTGCCATCAGGTTAGCAATCTTACCGGCGATAATCGCTGCACCGGCAGTGGTCAGGAACCAGCTACCCATGATGAAGCCCATCAGACGCTGTGGTACCAGCTGAGCAACCATCGCCAGACCCAGACCCGAGATCATCAGTTCGCCGATAGACTGGAGAGCATAGCTCAGGATCAGCCAGTTAACAGAGACGATACCGGCATCGGTCGCAAATTTGGTACCCAGTGGCAGCACCAGGAACGCGCCAGAGCACAGCACCATACCAATCGCGAACTTGTGCGGCATTGGCAGACGGTCACCCATCTTGTTATAGATAGCGGCCAGAATCGGGCTACCAATCATGATCCAGAATGGGTTCAGGGCCTGATACTGCTCCGGCTCGAACGCGATACCCAGAATGGAGTGCTCAACGTTACGGATAGCGAAGAAGTTCAGAGAAGTTGGCATCTGGCTGTACAGCACGAAGAAGATAATCGCTTCCAGCATCAGGATGAACGCAACAATCATCTTACGGCGAGCAGCGCCCTGCATGGCGAACGCTTCTTTCGCGAAGATGCAGACGATACCCAGTGCAACCACGCCCAGCACAGCACGTGCCACGCCCTGGTTGTGCAGCAGCCAGGTGGCGATTGCCGCGAGGATCACAACACCCACGATGGTCGCCAGCAGTTTGCCCATGTGCACAGGTTCGAAGTCCGGTTTTGAACCGTAGTCTTTAACCCACTTCTTGCAGAAGGCGAAGTTAACAACGGTGATCAGCATCCCGACAACAGACAGGGAGAACGCAACGCTCCAGCCGAATTTCGCGGCCAGCCATGGCGTTGCCAGCATCGAGAAGAACGAGCCGATGTTCACGGACATGTAGTACATGGTAAATGCACCGTCCAGACGCGGGTCGTCTTTGTTATAGCAAGTAGAGAGCAGGGAAGACGGGTTCGCTTTGAACAAACCGTTACCTACTGCAATGGTCGCCATACCCATGTAGACCACAGCCGCATCGTGACCGGACCATGCAACCAGTGCATAACCTACTGCCAGGACGATTGCGCCCAGCATGATGACACGTTTGGTACCCAGAACTTTATCACCCAGCCAGCCGCCGATAGCGACCAGACCGTACACCAGAGCACTGAATGAGGAGAACAGCGTGATGGAATCCGCTTCGGACATACCCAGTTGCTTAACCAGGTAAACCGCCATGATCCCTTGCAGGCCGTAGTAACCAAAACGCTCCCATAACTCGATAGAGAAGATGAGATAGAACGCTTTAGGTTGTTTGAAAGCGTTAAGACTTATGCTCTCATCTGTTGGTTTATTGTTTGCAGTAGACACATATACCTCTTTTTTTACATCCCATATTAACGGGGGTGTTCATAGCGTGATGGCCATAGTCCATCCGCCTTATAGTTATATTGGGAGGGGAAACGGCGGGTAATGTTCACTATCCTGACCTATCTGGCAATACGTTTGTAATAATCTGTTACATATAACTGAGGCGGCATAATACTCGGTTCATGCAAATGTTATTCAGCGTTAAATTTCATTGGCTGACAATTGTTGGTTTTTTTCACTACCACAAACCCCTGGGAGACCGTATTTGGCGATATGTTCTGCTATTTTGCCTTTCAGGTAGTGATATAGCCCATATTCTGAAAAATGACTGGTCTTATCTGCGGTAAAGGATCGGTTAAATATTGTCTGGCAAAGGGTTTACACAGCTTTTCACAACAAAAATCCAACATAGGGTTATCAGAGTGATCTCGATCACAGATGTATAGAAATTTTTTGTGATGAAAAAACAATTAACCTGTTTGAGTGTTAAATGACCGAACATTCGACAGGGTTAGGGAAAACAAAAGCGGACAATAAGTGGCCGAAAGGAAGGTTCACAGTTAGACCTTCCTTTCATAAGGATTTGATATGAGGATAGAAACAGAAAAGAGGCTCAGGGATACACTTTTTCTTTAAATTCGCAGAGGTCTTCAATGATGCAGGAGCCGCAGCGCGGTTTGCGCGCAATACAGGTATAACGCCCGTGCAGAATAAGCCAGTGGTGGCAATCAACTTTAAATTCGGCGGGAACCACTTTGAGCAGTTTCTCTTCAACCTGCTCGACATTTTTGCCGGGGGCGAAGTTGGTGCGGTTAGACACGCGGAAGATATGGGTATCGACAGCAATCGTTGGCCAGCCAAATGCCGTGTTAAGCACAACGTTTGCGGTTTTCCGGCCTACGCCGGGTAACGCCTCGAGCGCCGCGCGATCTTCTGGCACCTCGCCACCGTGTTGTTCAAGCAAAATTCGGCAGGTCTTAATGACGTTCTCGGCCTTGCTGTTGAACAAACCGATAGTCTTGATATAGGACTTAACACCTTCTACACCGAGCTCCAGCATCGCCTGCGGCGTGTTGGCGACCGGGTAGAGCAGGGCAGTGGCTTTATTGACGCTCACGTCCGTAGCCTGTGCTGAGAGCAGCACGGCAATCAGCAGCTCAAACGGCGAGTTAAAGTTCAGCTCTGTAGTCGGATGAGGGTTTTCATCCCGCAACCGCGTCAGGATCGCAATGCGTTTCTCTTTGTTCATGAGGCTTTCTCGGGTATCCCTTCCTGCACGCTGCGCTCAGCGGCGCGGCGTTTACGTTTCTCATCAATGAGATATTTTATCGCCAGCATCATGCCAAGGCCAATAAATGCGCCAGGCGGCAGCATGGCCAACAGGAACGGTGTATCCGTATGGAACACCTCGATGCGCAATGCTTTTGCCCAGCCACCCAGCAGGGCATCTGCGCCGTCAAACAGCGTGCCGTTCCCCAGAATTTCGCGGATGGAACCGAGGACAAACATGGCGCAGGTTGCGCCCATACCGATGGAAAAACCGTCCAGCGCAGACATCGCCGGGCTGTTTTTCACCGCGAAGGCTTCAGCGCGCCCAACCACAATACAGTTGGTTACGATAAGCGGAATGAAGATCCCGAGCGACTGGTACAGACCAAACGCGTAGGCGTTAATCAGCATCTGCACGATACTCACTACCGAGGCGATGATCATCACATAAATCGGGATACGGATTTCTGATGGTGTCCAGCGGCGAAGTGCAGAGATGGACAGGTTGGTCAGGGTCAGCACCAGCGTTGTCGCAAGGCCTAACCCAAGTGCGTTGGTTGCGGTCGATGTTACCGCCAGCAGCGGACACATTCCCAGTAGTTGCACCAGTGCGGAGTTGTTCTTCCACAGCCCCTGGACAATAACCTCTTTAACCTGGCTCATGATTACTCCTCACAGGCCGGAAGATTGTTGATCTGCGCGGGCAGCGTTTCGGCATACAGCCCGGCACGTTTTACGGCGTTGACTACCGCGCGCGGGGTGATGGTGGCGCCGGTGAACTGGTCGAATTCGCCGCCATCTTTCTTCACCGAAAAGGCGGTATCATCTTCACCATGGATCACTTTACCGGCGAAATGCAAAATCCAGTCGCTTAAGCGCAGCTCAATTTTGTCCCCAAGACCGGGGGTTTCGTGGTGCTGAGTCACACGCGTACCCAGCACTGTACCGGAAAAATCAGCGCCGACCAGCAGCTGTATTGCCCCTGAGTAACCGTCTGGCGCGGTGGCTTCCATCACGACACCGACGGCTTTATCCCCTTTACGGGCAATAAAAATCCGGTGCGGGCCTTTCCCTAACGGAGCAGCCTGAACGACAAAACAGCTTTTTTGCAGGTCATTGTCGTAGAAATCCGCCGGGATAACCTGGTCGAAGAGAGCCTTCTGTTGCTTCGTCGCCTGTTCTTCAATGGTCGTTTTGGTCAGCGCATTCACCAGCGCCGTCAGCCCCGTCAGTACCGCAGCGAAGATGGCCAGCGTGACGCCGTGTTTTTGCATCGTTTTCAGCATAGCAGGCTCCTAGCGGTGGCCGTACACGCGGGGACGCGTGTAGTAGTCGATAAGCGGAACGGTGATGTTGGCGAGCAGTACAGCAAACGCCACGCCATCAGGATAGCCGCCAAAGCTGCGGATAAGCCACACCAGCAACCCCGCCAGAGCGCCGAAGATCAAACGGCCACGGTTGGTGGTCGATGCGGTCACCGGGTCAGTTAAAATAAAGAATGCGCCCAGCATGGTTGCACCCGAGAGCAGGTGCATCTGCGGGCTGGCCAGGGATTCAGGAGAAAACACCCAGCCCAGGGTCGAGCAGACGGCGAGCGTCACCAGGAAACTGACCGGAATATGCCAGCGAATCGCCTTCTGCCACAGCAGGAACACGCCACCCAGCAGATATGCCAGATTCACCCACTGCCAGCCTGCACCGGCGAGTACGCCGTTGTAGATGGCCGATTTCATGATCTGCTCAACGCTATGCCCGGCATGAAGTGAGGTTTTAAACGTATCAAGTGGGGTCGCCTGGCTGATGCCATCCACACCCATGCGAAGCGCGTTCATATCTGCACCCATCGCTGTATGGCCCGTGAAAATAACGTGGAGCGCATCCATAAAGCCTGGTACTGTTGCAGCAATGTCATGTGGTGGCAACCAACTGGTCATCTGCACCGGGAAAGAGATAAGCAACACCACATAACCGATCATCGCCGGGTTAAACGGGTTATGCCCCAGACCGCCATAAAGCTGTTTTGCGATAATGACGGCAAAAACGGTGCCCAGCACCACCATCCACCACGGAGCGAAAGGCGGAATACTGATGGCCAGCAGCAGGCCAGTCAAAAGCGCGGAGTTGTCGCTGAGGGTGCGGGTAACATCCATCTTACGTAGCGTCAGCACCAGTGCTTCAGCTGCTAAAGCGGTAGCACAACCCAGGACTAACTGGAAAAGGGTTCCCCAGCCGAAAAACCAAAACTGCACGGCGATGCCCGGCAGGGCCGCCAGGCAGACCAGCATCATAATGCGCGATGTCTGGCGCTGGTTATGGGTGAAAGGGGAACTTGCGATTCTGAAAACCATTTAATCCTCGTTAACTGCTTGCTGCGCGGCTTTCTTTGCCTGAACGCGCGCAATCGCGGCAGCGACTGCGGCTTTGCGTGGATCGTCATTTGCAGCCAGAGGCTGCTCTTCCTGCTGTGCCGCTTTACGGGCTTTGGCCCGGGCGATGGCGGCTTCTACTGCCGCCTTACGCGGATCTACAGGGGCTTCAGGCTCTGCATGTTGTATGTGTTGTTCTGCTTTGCGTGCTTTGGCCCGGGCGATAGCGGCTTCAACAGCGGCTTTTCGCGGGTCAACGGGCGCTTCTGGCACCACCACAACGTCCTGCTGTTCTGCTTTGCGTGCTTTTGCCCGGGCAATGGCTGCTTCTACGGCCGCTTTGCGCGGGTCAACAGCTGTTTCCGGCTGTGCGTTTTGCGCTTTTTCCGCCTGACGAGCACGGGCCTCTGCCTTGCGTGCTTCACGCGCGGCAATCGCTTCACTGTTATCCGGTTTTGTTCCCGCCGGGATCACTACCGGCTGCGCAGCCGAGGCTTTTTTCTCACGAACGCGCGCCAGGGCGGCATTGATCGCATCCTGATCTTTCTCAGCGGGTTGCACGGCCGCTTGTTTATGGCGCTCCTGGCGAGCCGCTTTCTCACGCTCAAGACGTGCCTGACGTGCTTCAAAACGGGCTTTTGCTTCGGCGGCACGTTTCTCTTCCATCGAGATGGCGTAAATTTCGGCCTTCTCCTGGCGGAAATACTGCACCAGTGGGATATTGCTCGGGCACACCCAGGCACAGGCACCACATTCTATGCAGTCGGTAAGATTGTGTGCTGTGGCTTTATCGTGCTGCTGGCCTTTGCTGTACCAGTACAGTTGCTGGGGAAGAAGATCCGCCGGGCAGGCGTCAGCACAGGCGCTACAGCGAATACAGCCTTTTTCTTCCTGCTCTTCACCCATCTCTGTGGCAGAAGGGGCGAGCAGGCAGTTAGTAATTTTAACGACCGGGACATCCAGCCACGGCAGAGTAAAGCCCATCAGCGGGCCGCCCATAATCACCATCTGTTCACTGCCGCAACAAAAACCGGCCTGTTCCAGCAGGTGACGCACCGGTGTCCCTAAACGCGCCCAGACGTTCCCCGGGCGAGAAACCGATTCACCGGTCAGGGTGACAACACGTTCGGTCAGCGGCTCACCGTCAACAACCGCACGTTTCACCGCATAGGCGGTGCCCACGTTTTGCATCAGCACGCCAATATCGGACGAACGCCCGCCGTGCGGAACCTGTTTGCCGGTCAAAATTTGCGTCAGCTGCTTTGCGCCACCGGAAGGGTACTTGGTTGGGATAACGCGCAAACCAATGTCGTGGCTGCCTGCCAACACCGCACGCAGCATGGAAATCGCCTGCGGTTTGTTATCTTCAATGCCGATCAGCACTTCGCGTGGTTGCAGAATGTGTGCGAGGATACGAATGCCTTCCACGACCTGTGCCGCGCAATCCTGCATCAGACGGTCATCCGCGGTAATATAAGGTTCACATTCCGCAGCGTTGATAATTAAGGTCTGGATTTTGTCGCCGCCGCCACGCAGTTTGCTTCCCGTCGGGAAGCCTGCGCCGCCAAGACCGGCCACGCCAAACTGATGAATACGTTCGATGAGCGCATCGCGGCTATGGGCAGTGTAGTCGCTCCAGCCATCGCGATCGATCCAGCGGTCCTCGCCGTCAGCGTCAATAATGACGCTCAGCTCAGTGAGCGCAGAAGGATGCGCAACGGTGTGCGGCGCAATCGACACCACTTTACCGGACGTCGGCGCGTGAACAGGCAGCATACGTCCGCGACCAAAGGTCAGCGGCTGGCCGCGCAGCACGATATCGCCTTCTTTCACGCACAGCTCACCCTCAGCGCCAATATGCTGTTTTAGTGGCATAACGTAGCGGGTCGCCAGCGGAATTTGACGCAGCGGGGTGCCGTTAGACTGGGTTTTCATTTCTGGCGGATGAATGCCACCATCAAAGTCCCAAATCTTCTCTTTTCTGAAAGCAGAAAATAACTTAAGCATGTTGTTCCACAGGAATGATGCGAACCGGAATGGTCTGAAGATCCCACTTCCAGCTATCGGTAGTCGTTTCGACCGGACGTAACTCGATACATTGCGTCGGGCAAGGCGCGACGCAGAGGTTACAGCCGGTGCACAAATCCGCCACAACGGTGTGCATAGCGCGGGTTGCGCCGACAATGGCGTCGACAGGACACGCCTGAATACATTTGGTGCAGCCAATACAGTTTGCTTCGTCGATAACAGCCAATACGCGAGCGGGCTCCTGCACATCTGCATCGCCATCAGCAGGCTGCGGATCAACGTTAAGCAGCGCGGCGATTTTCAGCATTACCGCTTCGCCACCTGGCGCACAACGGTTGATTTTCTCACCCTGCACACCAACAGCCTCTGCATAAGGGCGGCAGCCAGGATAGCCGCACTGCCCACACTGACTTTGCGGCAGAAGCTCATCAATTTTTTCAACAACCGGATCGTCCTCAACCGCAAAGCGGCGGGAGGCATAACCCAGAATGACGCCAAACACTAACCCCAGCACGCTGATAGATGCGATGGCAATCCAGATAGCATTCATTACAACTTCACCAGACCACTAAAGCCCATAAAGGCCAGAGACATTAAACCTGCGGTAACCAGCGCAATGGCATTTCCGCGAAACGGCGCAGGGATATCCGCTGCCGCCAGGCGCTCACGAATAGAGGCAAACAGCACCATGACCAGAGAGAAACCGACCGCTGCGGAGAAACCGTACAGCGCCGATTGCATGAAATTATGCCCGAGGTTGATGTTCAGCAATGCTACGCCCAGTACGGCGCAGTTGGTGGTAATGAGCGGCAGAAAAATGCCCAGCAGGCGATAAAGCGCCGGGCTGGTCTTACGCACCACCATTTCGGTAAATTGCACCACCACCGCGATAACCAGGATAAAGGCCAGCGTACGCAGATAGGTTAAACCCAGCGGAATGAGTATCCAGGTATCAATCCACCAGGCGCAAATTGACGCCAGCGTCATAACGAAGGTTGTCGCCAGCCCCATGCCCATTGCTGTTTCCAGTTTTTTGGACACACCCATAAACGGGCATAGGCCAAGGAACTTCACCAGTACGAAGTTGTTAACCAGCACCGTTCCGACAAAGAGCAGTAAGTAATCGGTCATTATTCAGCCTGAAATAAAAAAGCCGCCTATTATCTGATAAACCAGAACAGGCGACAACAGGATAACTGTAAGGTTATTACGGGTTCACAAAGGTTTTTTTCACGCGCGACGAGCGTTTGAAATAAGGGACCAGCAGTGATGCCGCCAGCAGCGGAAAGAGCAGCTGACGAACGGCCAGTGCATCAGATACGGGCGAGAAAGCAAAGGCTTTCACCGCCAGCAGCACAGAGATAAGCAGCCAGATAATGTAGTGTTTAGGCACACTTTGACGGCGCTTAAAAAAGGCGATGGTTAGCCATAGCGTGTAATACCACATGGCTATCGCAAAGACGAAAGACGCAAACCACAGCGCAATCTTGCCTGCACTCTGGGACATCAGGGTCTGGATCGCATGAGGGGTAATCAGTGCGGTGGTATAGAGCAGAAGCGCCAGAGATGCGCTTAATAATGCAACCAGCAGCCATGCCAGCGGGGCGATTAACCAGCCTCCGATTTTTTCTCCAGGCGATGAGGTCATGTTCTCTCCCATAAGTCTGCGCGAAACGTTATATAGCCAATTTGCAGGGCGCAGAGTATATAACATTTCGCGCGGATGGCTACTTTCTTATAGTACGTAACGCCATACAGACTTAGGGACTTCGCCAACATTGAACAACCGGCCACCAGAGACGAGCTCTGCACGGCGGTGATCGGCTGCACGATACATATTGATGATTTCCTGATTATCCGACAGCGTGTAGTTCAGATGGTCAAACAGTTTTTCCAGGCTCTCAAGCGAATTGATCTTGCGAAATTTTAATAAATAGTCCTGAACTGTCATATTAATGAGTTTCCATATAAAAGTGAGTAATACCAGTGAAGGTAATTCGTTCGAATAATAAACGGATTAATAAAGACGTAAACAGCCCACTCAGGTAATGCGACTAAATTAGGAGTTTTCTTTGCTGAATGATTCAGGCATCAGACGATGCCTGGATGAGAAGGTTAACCCTCTTCAACACGGCTGGCAATATGTAACTGACATAATATGTCACTCTTTATTACCGCGTTGAGGTTATTTCGGTTGTGCGACTGTAACAGGCTCCGGCGGCTGGTAGTTATCGATATGGCTGGCAACACCCAGCAGCACAACCGAAACTCCAAGGACAATCCATCCCGCTAATTCAATGATTCGATTAATTATTGACGTCATGATTCGTGTTTGTAATTTATCCATAAATACAGATTGCAAATGTTACAGCGCAACATTCGCCACGGCAAGCGCTTTGGGAACGGTTTCCCTAAAGAAAATCAGCAGGTTAAATCTATGTAACAAAAATAACCAACACAGGATGCTATTTTAAGTCATATCGCACATTATTAATCTGTTCAGACTTCAGAATAGCCAGTGTGAAATAAGAACATCATCTGCGAGGGTAACTATATGAATGACAACATCCGTGTCGGGCTTATTGGTTATGGGTACGCGAGTAAAACATTTCACGCTCCTCTGATTGCCGGGACTCCAGGAATGGAACTGGCTGTGATTTCAAGCAGCGATGCGGCAAAAGTCCATGCCGACTGGTCGACGGTTCCTGTTGTTTCTGAGCCAAAGCATCTTTTTAACAATCCTGATATTGATTTGATTGTGATCCCAACCCCAAACGATACCCACTTTCCGTTGGCAAAGGCCGCGATGGAAGCGGGTAAACATGTGGTGGTGGATAAACCCTTTACTGTGACGTTGTCACAAGCGAGAGAGCTGGATGCGCAGGCAAAAAGTGCGGGCCGGTTGCTGTCGGTATTTCATAACCGCCGCTGGGACAGTGATTTTTTAACGGTAAAATCTCTGATAAGCGAAGGCGCGCTCGGCGAAATTGCGTATTTCGAGTCTCACTTTGACCGGTTTCGTCCTCAGGTGCGTGACCGCTGGCGCGAGCAGGCTGGGCCCGGCAGTGGTATCTGGTATGACTTAGGGCCGCATTTGCTCGATCAGGCAGTGTATCTGTTTGGTTTGCCGGTGAGCCTGACTGTCGATCTAGCCCAGCTAAGGCCCGGAGCGCAGACAACAGACTACTTTCACGCAGTGTTAAGTTATCCGCAGCGGCGCATTGTCCTGCACGCCACCATGCTGGCGGCAGCAGAATCTGCACGGTATATCATCCACGGCACGCGCGGCAGCTACGTGAAGTTTGGCCTTGATCCGCAAGAAGATCGTCTCAAAAATGGCGAGCGTTTGCCGCAGGAAGACTGGGGTTATGATATGCGCGATGGCGTGTTAACGCGTTTCGAAGGAGAGGAGCAGGTTCAGGAAACCTTACTGACGATGCCCGGTAACTACCCGGCTTATTATGCGGGGATCCGCGATGCGCTAAATGGGACGGGGGAAAATCCGGTTCCGGCAAGCCAGGCCATTCAGATTATGGAACTGATTGAGTTGGGGATGGAATCTGCCAAACATCGCGCAACGCTTTGTCTGGCATAAATGTTAAGGGCCGGGTGGTAAACATATCGCCACCCGGCAAATGGCTTAACCGCGGGCCACTTTATCTTTAAGCGCCTGTTTCTCCGCAGGCGTTAAGAAGGCAATTTCCAGCCCGTTAATCTGTGCCTGGCGGATCTGTTCGCGGCTCAGACCTGCCTGCGGTGCCGCAACGGTATACTCGTGAATAATATCGACACCCTGTACCGCCGGATCATCAGTGTTCAGCGATGCCAGCACGCGATGCTCCAGGAAGGTTTTCAGCGGATGCTGCGCAAGCGTTGGCACGGTGCTGGTCTGGATGTTGGACGTCAGGCAGGATTCGATCCCGATGCGCTGTTCTGCAAGGAAATCCATCAGGGCGCGATCTTCAACAGCTTTTACACCGTGACCAATACGCTCAGCCCCCAGCTCGCGGATAGCCTGCCAGATGCTTTCCGGGCCTGCGGCTTCGCCAGCATGGACGGTGATATGCCAGCCGGCATCACGTGCGCGGTTGAAGTGGGAGAGGAACAGGCTGCCAGGGAAGCCAAGTTCATCACCCGCCAGGTCAATGGCCGTTATCTGATCCCGGTGCGCGAGCAGCGCTTCCAGCTCCTGCAAGCAGGCCGCTTCACCGAACGTGCGGCTCATAATACCAATCAGGCGGGCCTGTACGTCGAAGGCCTTGCAGCCATCACGCACACCTGCAATCACCGCTTCAACCACGCCAGCCACTGGCAGGTTGTGGGTCATCGCCATGTAGCCTGGTGAAAAACGCAGTTCGACATAGTGCAGGCCGTTACGCGCGGCATCTTCAATATTCTCGAAAGCAACACGGCGGCAGGCATCGAGGGAGGCCAGCATCTTCACGCCCCAGTCGAGCTTGCTCAGGAAGCTGACCAGATCCGGTTCATTCGACGTGACCTGAACGTGTGGGATCAAGGTTTCAAGTGTTTGAGCAGGAAGAGTTAAATTGAACTGGCGGCCAAGATCGAGAATGGTTTGGGCACGAATGTTACCGTCAAGGTGACGATGAATATCAGTTAAAGGAAGGCTTGTATCAATCATGGTCGCACTCTTTTCTGGTTAAAGTGCGCCATATTATAAAAACAAAACGGGGTAAAAAGCTATTTGCGCAAGGTAATATTCCGTTGCGCAAGTCAATTAGAGGAGTGCGCTAATCCCGGCAATAAGCCGCTGAACCCCTTGCTCAAGCTTGCTGCGCGGGCAGCCCGCGTTAATGCGGACAAAACCGTTACCCTCTTCACCGTAGGTATATCCCGGCATAATGGCGACTTTTTGCTGCTCAATCAGGACTTTTTGTAGCGCTTTGTCATCAATGTCCAGAGGGCTTAAGTCTATCCAGGCAAGATACGTCGCCTGAGGGGGCTGCCAGTTCAGATTCGGAAAAGCGCTGTTCAATTCACGCGCAACGTAGTGCAGATTCTCTTCCAGATAACGGCGTAACGCATCCAGCCAGGGGGCACCTTGCTCATAAGCTGCAATGTGCGCCGTCAGCGCCAGCACGGAAGGGGAAGAGAGCCCATCGCGGCCTTTCAGCGCGCTCAGGTAGGCATTGCGGCTTTCATCATCGCCAATCAAACCGTATGCTCCGGTAAGTGCCGGAATGTTAAAGCTCTTGGAGCCCGAGGTCAGCAGGGCCCATTTTCCGCGCGCAACTTCATTCCACGGGGTATGGTGGTGCTCACCCCACACCATATCCATATGGATTTCATCGCTGATGACCGCTACGTTATATCGCGCGCAAAGTTCCGCCATCCGGTGCAGCTCTTCCCGTGTCCATACTTTACCCGTTGGGTTCTGCGGGCTGCACAGCAGCAGGATTTTGTTTTCCGGCCTGGCGAGCGCGGCTTCCAGTGCCGCCATATTGCCCAGCCAGCCAGCAGCATTTTTTTCCATCGCCACGGGCACAACAGTGCGCTGATTGCCGTTGATGGCATTGTAAAAGGCGTCATAGGCTGGGGTATGTACCACAACGCCGTCACCTGCGTCTGACCAGATACGAATCAGCTCCGACACCATATAAATGACCGATGGGCCATAAACAATAGACGCTGTATCAATGCGGCTGTTAAAGCGATGCTGGAACCAGTGTGCCACGGCGGCAAGAAACTCATCGTTTTTCCAGCGGCTGTAGCCGAATACACCGTGGCTGATGCGTTGATGTAATGCATCGGTAATACAGGGGGCGGTGGCAAAATCCATATCCGAAATGGTAAACGGCAGCAGGTCGGCGGCGCCGAAACGGTCGGCAACATAATCCCACTGGGTGCACCAGGTGCCGTGTCTGTCTACAACGGTAGAAAAATCAAACATCACATTGGTCCTTAAAGTAAAACCCCCTCACGAAGAGGGGGTGAGGCATCAGGCTTCTACTGTTCGCATCAGGGTAGCCAGCTCATCTTTGACTGACTGTACCTGCGGGCCGATGACAACCTGCAAATTATGCTGATTCAACTGCACCACACCGATGGCGCGATTTGCCTTCAGGGCATTGGTGTCGACCTTCGACATATCGTTAACCGACAGACGCAGGCGCGTAATGCAATTATCCAGTGAGGTTATGTTATCCGTTCCGCCAAGCGCCGCCAGAATTGCAGGGGTGTTATAGCCGGATTTACCCACTGTCCCGGCAACGGCTTGTTCAACGCCGCTAGCGGTATCAGTATCGCGGCCCGGGGTTTTCAGGTTAAAGCGGGTGATAGCAAAGCGGAAGATCCCGTAGTACACCGCGAACCAGATAGCCGCCACAACCGGCACCAGATACCATTTGGTCGACAGGCCGTGCAGGATGCCGAACACCACAAAGTCAATCACGTTGCCGTCGGTGTTACCGATAGTCACGCCCAGCACCGCCATGACGGTAAAGCCCAGACCGGTCAACACCGCGTGAATGAGGTACAGCACCGGGGCAACAAACAGGAACAGGAATTCGATAGGCTCGGTTGTGCCGCCTACAACGCAGGCAATCACGCCAGAAATCAGCAGGCCTTTAATTTTATGGCGATTTTCCGGGCGTGCACAGTGGTACATCGCCAGCGCAGCACCTGGCAGGCCGCCGAGGAACGCAGGCATTTTACCCTGCGACAGGAAGCGGGTTGCGCTCTCAGAGAAGCCGTGAGTGGTCGGGCAGCTCAGCTGTGCCTGGAAGATGGTCAGCGCACCACTGACATCGTGACCACACACGTCCATGGTACCTCCCGCTTCGGTAAAGCGGATCAGCGCCACGAGGATATGTTGCAGACCAAATGGCAGCAGCAGACGTTCGCCCGTACCAAAGATCATCGGGCCAAAATCACCGGCACCGTTAATGATGCGCCCGATTCCGTTAATGCCCAGCGCAAAGACCGGCCAAATGAGAGGAATAATCAGACCAAACAGGCCCATGACCACCAGGGTGACGATCGGGACAAAACGTGTGCCACCGAAGAATGCCAGCGCATCCGGCAGGCGGATATTGTGGAAGCGTTCGTGCAGCATCCAGATAATAACGCCCGCGATCACTGCACCCAAAATACCTGTATCAATAGACTGAATGCCAATGACGCTCTGAATGTTGTTTGCTTTCAGTACGGCGGCATCGGTTGTTGGCAGGATGCCTTTCGCCGTCAGCCAGAAGTTAACGGCAAGGTTCATCACCGCGTAGCCGACAAACCCGGCGAAAGCGGCAACGCCTTTGTTTTCGCGCGCCAGCCCGAGCGGGATAGCGATACAGAACATAACGGGCAGGAAACTAAATGCAAAGGAGCCGACCTTACTCATCCAGATGAAGATCGCCTGTAACACAGGGGCGCCGAGGAACGGGATCAGCGTAATAACATCGTTACTGCTCAGCGAGCTGCCGATCCCCAGCATGATCCCGCAGAAGGAGAGGAGTGCCACGGGCAACATAAAGGTTTTACCCAGTTGCTGGAAAAACTCCCACAGCGATATTTTTTGTGCTGCTTTCGTCGTCATAAAACGACTCCTTTATTGTTAAAATAGGTTTGCCTGCTTCAATGCTGCGAGAAGATAAAACGTTTTATCAAACTTTAGTGCGCGCTAAATCACATTCTCAGGCTTTCGCAGGGAGTATAAAGATAACGTATTGATAAAACGTTTTACCGATCTCATTATCAGGGAGTCACGCCAACACATGGCTGTAGCGAAAAAAATCACCATCAACGATGTCGCCCTGGCGGCTGGCGTGTCTGTCAGTACCGTTTCGCTGGTTCTTAGCGGAAAAGGGCGCATCTCTTCCGCCACGGGTCAGCGAGTTAACGAGGCTGTTGAGCAGCTGGGTTTTGTGCGTAATCGCCAGGCATCGGCGTTGCGCGGCGGGCAAAGCGGTGTGATTGGGTTGATTGTGCGCGATCTGACCTCACCGTTTTACGCAGAACTGACCGCCGGGCTGACCGAAGCGCTGGAAGCGCAGGGACGGATGGTGTTTTTGCTGCACGGCGGGCGCGAGGCCGATCAGCTTCTACAGCGTCTGGATATGTTGCTGACGCAGGGCGTTGATGGCGTGATTATCGCCGGGGCGTCCGGTGTCGGCAGTGAACTGTGCGAGCGCGCCGCCGCAAAAGGCGTGCCGTTGGTGTTTGCATCGCGCGCCAGTTACCTGGACGAAGCGGATACGCTGCGTCCTGACAACATGCAGGCCGCACAAATGCTGACCGAACATCTTATCCGTCGTGGCCATCAGCGTATCGCCTGGCTGGGCGGGAAAAGTTCCTCCCTGACGCGGGCTGAACGGGTGGGGGGGTATTGCGCCACGCTGATTAAATACGGGCTGCCGTTCCACAGTGAGTGGGTGGTGGAGTGCGAATCCAGCCAGAAGAAAGCCGCCGAGGCGATAGGTTCGTTACTGCGCAGTAACCCAACAATTAGCGCCGTAATTTGCTACAACGACACCATCGCGATGGGGGCATGGTTTGGCCTTATGCGCGCGGGGCGTCAGAGCGGTGAAGGAGGCGTTGAAACGTTCTTTGGTCAGCAGGTAGCATTAGGCGCTTTTGCTGATGTCAGCGAAAATGCGCTGGACGATCTGCCCATCGTCTGGGCAACCACACCCGCACGCGAGATGGGGCACACGCTGGCTGACCGGATCATGCAGCGAATCGAGAACACCGAGGTACAGGCCGGGCATCAGATTGTGACGGCACGGCTGGTACCGGTGAAGTAACTCTCAGCACATTGCCCGGCAATAAAAAACCCCTCTGCGAGGGGTTTTGATATTTATTGTTGCGGCACAGCCGGTGCTGCTGGTGCTGTCGGGTCGGCAGGTTCAGCCGGGTCCGGCATTCCCATCGCAGGCATTCCGAACATACCGACAAAATCTTCCAGTGGCATTTTGTCGCCGTTGAGCGTCACCTGGCCGTTTGCATATTGCAGGCTGGTTGAAATGGTGTTGTCTTCCAGTTTGGTGATGCGGAACATCTGCCCCATCGCTGCCAGGCCTTTCACCTGCTGGTTCGCCAGCTTACCGGCATCTTCATCACCATAACCTTCGAGCTTCGCGACCTGGGTCATCAGCTCGGTGGCCATATCCATCGGAATAGTCAGCTTGCTGTCGAGCGATTTCACGGTGCGGTCCACTTCCTGGGCCAGCGTCTGTGGCTCACCTGTGGCGGTAGAAGGATCTTTCAGGAACAGCGAGAGGTTAAAGCTTGTTTCACCTTTGCTGTTTTTCCAGCTCAGCGGTGCAACGGTAATAACCGGATCGCCTTTCAGCAGAATCGGCAGATTGTTGAACAGCACCGCCATCGCCTGCTGCTGATAAACTTCAGGGTTTTGCTTCAGTGCGGCATCCGTCAACAGCGCCTGGCTCTCTTTGCTGTATTTCTGGCTGAACTGGTGCCACGCGGCCCCATCAATATTGCCAATTTTCAGCGACAGTTTACCGGTGCCCAGATCCTGATTTTGTACCTTCAGGCTTTTCAGGTTGTAATCCAGTTGGGTATTGATGCTTTTACCGTCTTCGGATACATCTGATTTGCCGGTCAGATCCATTCCTTCCAGCACGCCCATCTCTTTACCTTCAACCGCGATGGCGAGCTTTTCCAGGCTGATCTTTTGGTCGCCAATACGCTCGTCAAAGCTGGTCATGCGGCTGTTGCCGTCGGCTTTCAGGTTATTGAATGTGAGCTGAACCTTCTGGTCGTACTCGTTAACGGCATTCACCAGGCCACTTTGTGCTTCACCGGTCAGGGTGAAGACGTTGCCGTCACGATCGGCGTCGAGCTGGAAATTGCCGCCGCTGAAAGCCACTTTCTCGTTACCGTTTTCGTAGTCCAGCGCTTTCAGCGCGATACTGGAACGGGTATCTCCGGCATAGCCAATGCGGGTATCTATCTCAAATGGCGAAGTATTTTTCGCAATATCGAATAGCGGCTTCGTGATGTCGTTATTCACCAGAACGGTTTTTACCGACGCCATCGATGGGATCAGATTAAAAGAGGCCAGCTGTGCCAGCGGGAAAGGGCCGTGGCTCACGACTTCGTCCAGTACCACGCTTTGACCAGGCTTCAGCCAGGCGGTTTCATTTCCTGCCACCGGCTTGACGACCAGCTGCATGTGGCTGGTAAACACGCCGCGCTGATAGTTTTGATAACTCAGCTCCACGCCAGCTTCTGGCGCGCTACGTATGATTTCGCCATTGGCCTGCGTCACCATCTCAGCCAGACGGCCTTCCAGCTGTTTTCCTGTAAACCAGGATGCACCTGTCCAGACCACGCCTAATGCAACAATAACCCCAACCGCTACGACCGATTTTTTCATTGCGACTATCCCTAAAATGAAACCAGGCGGTAAAAACCGCCCGGTGATATAAAGTCTTCAACTAGCTTAGCAAGAGTTGTTAAAAAATTCAGTAAGTGCTTATAGCTTATTGAAAACACGCGCCAGTCGGCCAGTGCCGCTTACGCTAATCGGCGACTCACTGGCGGCGATAAAGGCAGATTCACCCGGCTTCAGCACCAGGCGCTGTGCGTCTTTATGCAGAACGGCTTCACCTTCCACACAGAACAGAATCGCGGCGCTCTCCTGGGCGATGGCGGTTTCAGCGTCGCTCAGGTCATGCAGAGAGAAGGCAAAATCGTCCACCGGGATCGGGAAGTCCAGCTCCGCACCCTGTTTCACCGGCTGCGTCAGCAGCGCTGAAGCGGGCTTGGCGACAAACTTCACGTTAGCAACCAGTTCCGGAATATCGATGTACTTCGGCGTCAGACCCGCGCGCAGCACGTTATCGGAGTTTGCCATCACTTCCAGCGCCACACCTTGCAGGTAGGCGTGCGGGGTTTCAGCAAACAAGAACATCGCTTCGCCTGGATTCAGCTTCACTACGTTCAGCAGCAGCGGGGAGAACAGGCCGCTGTCATCCGGGTAAAACTCTGCGATCACGCGAATGGTGTCCCACGGCTCGCCCTGCTGGCTACTCAGCGCGGCTTTCAGCACTGCGATCGCGTGCGCTTTTTCTTCTCCCTGCATGTTAAGCAGGCTGGCAAACAGCTGGCTCAACCCTGCAGCGTCTGGATTTTGCAGGAAGTGGGCGATGGCTTTATTCGCCCCCGCGACGGGTTGCAGCAGAGAAATAATCTCTGAGAACTCGCGGAATGCGTTCATTGCCAGGAATGGGGTCAATGCAAAGACCAGCTCAGGCTTGTGGTTAGGATCTTTGTAGTTACGCTCTGCGGCATCCAGTGGAATACCCGCGGCGTTCTCTTTCGCAAAGCCAATTTCAGAGGCTTTTTTATTCGGATGAACCTGAATAGAAAGCGGCTGGTCGGCACACAGCACTTTAAACAGGAATGGCAGTTCGCCAAAACGGCTGGCAACCTTACTGCCCAGCAGTGCCGCTTTATCGGCGTCGATCACGTCACGCAGGGAACGTGTCTGACCACTGGCGTCTTCAATTTTTGAGCTGCTCTTCGGGTGGGCGCCCATCCACAGCTCTGCCATCGGCAGGTTGTCGGGGTTCGCGATACCGTAGAGATCCGTTAACGCAGTTTTACTTCCCCAGGCGTAGTTTTGCACTGAGTTGATGAGTTTTTGCATTATCAAGCCCTGATTCAAAAGGTGGAATTAACTCCGGGTATTAAAGCAATAAACCGTGTGGAAGTAACCTTCGGATGTAAAAAGTCGTACTAGTCTCAGTTTTTGTTAAAAAATTGTGTAGGATAGGCTAACTCGCTTTTAAGCGGGCAGCGGAACGCCTGCCCAAATAATCAGACCGAAGCAGTAAGTGAGAGAACAATGTCGAACAAACCCTTTCATTATCAAGATCCTTTTCCCCTCAGTAAGGATCAGACCGAATATTACCTGTTAACCCGCGATCATGTTTCTGTCTCTGAATTCGAAGGGCAGGAGATCCTTAAAGTGGATCCGCAGGCGCTGACCTTACTGGCGCAACACGCGTTTCATGATGCCTCTTTTATGCTCCGTCCGGCGCATCAGCAGCAGGTTGCCGATATCCTGAGCGACCCGCAAGCCAGCGAAAACGACAAGTACGTGGCACTGCAATTCCTGCGTAACTCCGATATTGCCGCCAAAGGCATTCTGCCGACCTGCCAGGACACCGGCACGGCCATTATCACCGGCAAAAAAGGCCAGCGTGTCTGGACCGGTGGTGGTGACGAAGCTGCGCTGGCGCACGGCGTGTATAACACCTATATCGAAGACAACCTGCGTTATTCGCAAAACGCGGCGCTGGATATGTACAAAGAGGTCAACACCGGGACTAACCTGCCTGCGCAGATCGATCTCTACAGTGTGGACGGCGACGAATACAAATTCCTGTGCATCGCCAAAGGGGGCGGTTCTGCCAACAAAACTTACCTCTATCAGGAAACGAAAGCGTTGCTCTCGCCGGGCAAGCTGAAGAATTACCTGGTTGAGAAAATGCGTACGCTGGGTACTGCGGCATGTCCGCCGTATCACATTGCGTTTGTTATTGGCGGGACGTCTGCCGAAAGCACGCTGAAAACCGTTAAGCTCGCCTCTACCAAATACTACGACGGCCTGCCGACGGAAGGTAACGAACACGGCCAGGCGTTCCGCGATGTGCAGCTTGAGCAGGAACTGTTGCAGGAAGCGCAAAACCTGGGGCTCGGCGCGCAGTTTGGCGGTAAATACTTCGCCCACGATATCCGGGTGATCCGCCTGCCGCGCCACGGTGCATCCTGTCCGGTAGGGATGGGTGTTTCCTGCTCTGCGGATCGCAACATTAAAGCGAAGATCAACCGCGACGGTATCTGGATCGAAAAACTGGAAAACAACCCAGGCAAATATATTCCGGAAGAGCTGCGCAAAGCGGGTGAGGGTGAAGCGGTACACGTTGACCTGAACCGCCCGATGAATGAGATCCTGGCACAGCTTTCACAGTACCCGGTTTCGACCCGTCTTTCCCTGAACGGCACCATCATCGTTGGACGCGACATCGCCCATGCGAAACTGAAAGAGCGCCTGGATAATGGCGAAGGTCTGCCGCAGTACATTAAAGATCACCCGATTTACTACGCCGGCCCGGCGAAAACGCCTGAAGGTTATGCTTCCGGTTCGTTAGGCCCAACCACCGCTGGGCGCATGGACTCCTACGTTGACCAGCTACAGGCCAACGGCGGCAGCATGATTATGCTGGCGAAAGGTAACCGCAGCCAGCAGGTGACGGATGCCTGCCACAAACACGGTGGCTTCTACCTGGGCAGCATCGGTGGCCCGGCGGCGGTACTGGCGCAGGGCAGCATCAAGAGCCTTGAATGCGTGGAGTACCCGGAACTGGGTATGGAAGCTATCTGGAAAATCGAAGTAGAAGATTTCCCGGCGTTCATTCTGGTGGACGACAAAGGTAATGACTTCTTCAAACAGATCCAGTCTTCCCAGTGTTCGGCATGTGTGAAGTAGTTCTGTGACATTCCGGGTGGCGTCAGCGCCACCCGGCACATTAAAGAGCGCACAAAGCGCCATACAGTAATTCAGAAGCCATCAATACTTATCTCTTAAGCATGTGAGCAATCCCATCTTTGTTATCAAGGAGAAAGTAATGACAACGCATCGTCGCGAAACAGATTCTATGGGCGCGATCGACGTCCCGGCCGACAAGCTATGGGGCGCGCAAACCCAGCGTTCGCTGGAGCATTTCCGCATCTCAACAGAGAAAATGCCCGTTTCGCTGATTCAGGCGCTGGCACTGACGAAACGCGCCGCAGCCAAAGTGAATCAGGATTTAGGGTTGCTGGTGGCAGAAAAAGCCTCGGCCATCATCAACGCGGCTGATGAGGTGCTGGCAGGTAAACACCCCGATGAATTCCCTCTTGCCATCTGGCAGACCGGCTCTGGCACGCAAAGCAACATGAACATGAACGAAGTGCTGGCAAACCGCGCAAGCGAACTGCTGGGCGGCGTACGTGGTATGGAACGTAAGGTTCACCCGAACGATGACGTGAACAAGAGCCAAAGCTCTAACGATGTCTTCCCGACGGCAATGCACGTGGCGGCGGTGATCGCCATTCGCGAGCAACTTATCCCGCAGCTGAATGTGCTGAAAAAGACCCTCAACGAAAAATCGCAGGCGTTCAGTACTATCGTCAAGATTGGCCGTACACACCTTCAGGATGCCACGCCGCTGACGCTCGGCCAGGAGATCTCCGGCTGGGTTGCGATGCTGGAGCATAATCTTAAGCACATTGATAACAGCCTGCCGCATTTGGCGGAGCTGGCGCTGGGTGGAACGGCGGTTGGGACCGGTTTAAATACGCACCCTGAGTATGCGGTGCGCGTGGCCAAAGAGCTGGCGGATATCACCGGACAGCCGTTTGTCACCGCGCCAAACAAGTTTGAGGCGCTTGCCACCTGCGACGCACTGGTGCATACCCACGGCGCCCTGAAAGGGCTGGCGGCCTCGTTAATGAAGATTGCCAACGACGTGCGCTGGCTGGCGTCTGGCCCGCGCTGCGGTATAGGCGAAATCAGCATCCCGGAGAATGAGCCGGGCAGTTCGATCATGCCAGGAAAAGTGAACCCGACCCAGTGCGAAGCCATGACCATGCTCTGCTGCCAGGTGCTGGGTAACGATGTGGCCGTGAATATGGGGGGCGCGTCCGGTAACTTTGAGCTGAACGTCTTCCGCCCGATGGTCATTCATAACGTACTGCAATCGGTTCGCCTGCTGGCAGATGGTATGGAAAGTTTCAACGAGCACTGTGCAGTGGGGATCGCGCCAAATCACGATCGTATCAGCCAGCTGCTGAATGAGTCGTTGATGCTGGTCACCGCGCTCAATACGCATATCGGTTACGACAAAGCGGCTGAAATTGCTAAAAAAGCCCATAAAGAAGGGCTGACGCTCAAGGCCTCAGCGCTGGCGCTCGGCTATCTGACAGAAGCCGAGTTCGACACCTGGGTACGTCCGCAGGACATGGTCGGCAGCCTGAAATAATCACTCTGCCACATACAGGTGCAGCCGTGGAATGATCAGCTGTAGCGGCTGCGCCTGAGGCTTATAACGGTGCTGAACATTTTCGGCATCGTAATTCAGCAGTTCACCAATATCCGGCACCACCGCGCCCTGGTCGGCATCATAGAGTGCAATCAGCGGCGTCGGGCAGGCGTATTGCACCTGTTTTTGTTGCCCCGAATACCAGACGCGAGCGATAGGCTGCACTTTCACCGGGCGCTTTATCTTAAGCCGCGTATCCGCCGGTAAAGACGCAATGCTGTGATATTCCTGCTCCAGACGTTCAATCCACTGTTCCCGTGACCACGGGGCCACGGTGCGCGGGGCTTTCAGGCTTTTTTCAAGCTGGGCGAGGATCTCATCGCGGGTGAAGTTTTTGATGATGTGCTTGTTCGCCCAGCCAAACCGCAGCGTGGCGGGGTGGCGCAGTACCGTCAGGGTTCGGTAGGCATTCAGGGTAATCAGCCCCGGTAGCTGGCGGTGCACCCATTCAAAACGGGCTGCAGGGGCTAACCCCGACTCTTCGGTGACTATCTTCTCAAACGCCGCTTTCAGGGCATTGATATGCGCAATCTGGGTTTCCAGCGCTTCCCGCGTGGTGGTATCGGTTTGCAGGCAAATCACCCCAGGCAGACGGACGGCAGCCTTACTGCTGCGGTTTTCTGACTGCTGCTGGATAAACAGGCGACGATAATGTAGCAGGGTGAGTTCCAGCGCCGCATTGCCGATCTGCTGTTTCACCTCGATAGTGTCGAGCGGGTCGTGTTCAGCCCCTTTGCCGACCTCCGGCAGGGTAAACACACGCGCCGCCAGTAATCGGCAGGTCTGCAAACGCTCTGTCAGGGTGAGTAACCCGTGCTCCATTTCCCGAAATGTAGTGTTTAGCCGTTCAATGAGGTCGTAAGTTGCCATGATGTCCCTTCGTTAGTTACAACATACTTAATGATATAGCACAGCACGCCGGGTCGGGCCAGCGTGCGGTTAATGTCAGGCAGGAACGGGAAGGGTGATGTTGTGATAGACCGGCCAGCTAAAGCAGAACTGCGCGCCGCCCAGTTCGCTCTCGCCACAGTGAACCGTGCCGCCCATTGCCTGCGCGATAGAATAGACAATGGCCAGCCCCAGCCCACAGCCGCCTGTTGCACGGTCGCGGCTTGGATCAAGGCGCACAAACGGCTCGAAGACTTTTTCTCGCTCATCCGGGGCAATACCTGGCCCGTCGTCTTCAACGGACAAACTGGCCTGACTGCCCTGTAAATCTAAACGGATACGCAGCGTACTTTCGCTGTAACGCATGGCGTTGTTCATCAGGTTATCGAGAACGCGCTCCATCAGGCGCATATCCAGCGCGCCATAATCACCGGGCGTAACCGTAGTCAGCAGCGCCCGTTGCGGGTTAACGCTCTGCACGTCATCAATATGGGTTTGCAGCCAGACGGGCAGGTCAGGGGTGCTGAGGTTCAGTTCGTTTTGCGGGCGGTCGAGGCGTGCGTAAGTCAGCAACTCTTCAATCAGCGCTTCGAGCTGGCCAATATCGCGGTTGAGCGCCTGAGACTCGGCCTCGGTAAGATTCTCGCTCATTTCCAGCCGATAGCGCAGGCGCACCAGCGGGGTACGTAATTCGTGGGCGATGCCGTCGATCAGCTGTTTCTTACTGACTATCAACGCATTGATGTTATCGGCCATCTGGTTGAACGCGATGCCCAGACGATCGAAGCTGGAACCGCTGTCAAAATGGATGCGTTCGGTCAGATGCCCTTCACCAAAGCGTTGCGCCGCGGATTCGAGTTTCAGCATGTCCTGCCAGTGGGGACGCATCCAGATAAAGACCGGGAAAGCCAGAGAAATGGCGATAAACGCCAGCAGCGCCATATCCAGCAACCGCATCTGATGCAGATAATAGAGATAGGGCACCGGCCCCACCGCCAGCACATAGTGGCTGCGGGGAATACGCTGGATAAAGGTGTATTTTTCGTCAAGCGCGACAATATCTCCGTCGCGCAGTCGCTGCATGGCAGGTGGATCTAATTCAAAATCCTTCATCGGCTCAATACGCAGATCAAACGACAGATTCAGATCCAGCTCTTTTAAGGTTTTTGCCCAGTCGTGTGGCGGGATTTCGCGTAATTCGCTGCGCATCAGATAGAGCGAGCTTTTCATCAAATCATCCAGAGACTGTCTGCCCGCACGCTCGGCGGTGAATTTATAGACCAGTCCGACCAGCATGGTCATTACCAGGAAGCAGACAAACAGCAGAAGATAAAACTGCACAAACAGCTTTTTCATTAACGATCCCGGATGACGAAGTAATCAGGTTTCCCAGGCGTGTGGGGCGAAAAGATAGCCCTTGTTACGCACGGTTTTAATACGGTATGGCTCAGTGGCGTTATCCAGCAGTTTCTTGCGCAGGCGCGAAATGGCTACGTCCACGCTGCGGTCCATGCCGTCGTAACTGACCCCGCGCAGGTTTTTCAGCAGAGCATCCCGGTCCATGATCTGCCCGGCGTGGGTTGCCAGTTCCCACAGCAGGTCAAAATCTGCCGTTGAGAGGGCAATCAGCTCACCGGATAACAGAACCTGGCGGTTAATCGGGTCAATGGATAACGTACCGAAACGCATTGCTTTATGCGGCGTAAGTGACGGTGCCGGCGCTTCACGTTCAACGCTTGCACGCTGGCGAAGATGAAGCCGTAAACGCGCGAGGAGCACCGCCGGAGGCGTTGTTTTCAGAATATAGTCATTAGCCCCCATTTCCAGCGACAAAATATGGTTCATATCGCTGTCCAGAGAGGTAAGAAGCACAATCGGGCCATCCCACTGCGCGCGCAGGTCGCGACATACCGTCATCCCATCTTTGCCTGGCAGCATAATATCCAGCAACACCAGATCGGGGTTTTCGCGGACTACAACCTCTTCAGCACGATCGCCACGAGGTTCGACGATGACGTCCATATCATGTTTACCCAGATAAGCGGCGATCAATTGCCCAACTTCGGGTTCATCTTCTACATAAACAATCTTATTCATACAGCGTCTGTTATCGCGAAAAAAGCCAACATACACCGCGCAACCTTAACCTTCCATTAATCTTTCAAAATTAACGTCAGTTCCGTTATTCTGGTTCACATTGTTATTTGATTGTTATAGGAAAAATCATGGGGCTGGTGATTAAAGCGGCGTTGGGTGCGCTGGTGGTACTACTGATTGGCATTCTGGCGAAAACGAAGAACTATTACATCGCCGGGCTGATTCCGCTGTTCCCGACATTCGCGCTTATCGCACACTATATCGTTGCCTCTGAGCGGGGCATTGAAGCCCTGAGAACCACTATCGTCTTCGGCATGTGGTCGATAATCCCGTATTTTCTTTATCTGCTGTCGCTGTGGTATTTCACCGGGTTTCTGCGTTTACCGCTGGCGCTGGGCGGAGCCGTTGTCTGCTGGAGCCTCAGCGCCTGGGTGCTTATCTTTTTCTGGAGCCGTTTCCACTAACGCAGCGGACGGCCGCCATCCACCGCGAAGGTTCTGCCGGTCACGTAGCAGCTGGTCAGCAGGTAATCGATAAGATCGATAACCTCTTTTTCGCCAGGGGCTATTTTCATCAGCGACTTATTCAGCGCCTGTTGGCGGTATTCCGCGTCATCGCTTTCATTAAATAAAATCATCGCCGGAGCAATGGCATTGACCTTAACCTCTGGCGCCAGTTTGCGGGCAAAGGAGCGCGTCATGTTGTCCAGCGCCGCTTTGCTGGCCGCGTAGGCGATATGCTTGTCGCTGCCGCGCTCCACCACATAATCGGTGAAGTGGATGATATCGGCCGCAGCGTGCCCGTGCCCGCGCAGCAGGTCCAGCAGCGCGTGGTTAAGCAGGTAAGGGGCGTTAACGTGGATTTGCAACATGCCAGCGAGCGTATCGCTGAGCGACGTGCCGGGTTTTTCCGCAAGCCAGGCGCTGGCGTTATGGATAAGCGCCCGCAGCCCGCTGGTGGTGGATTTCACTTTTTCAGCAAAAGCGAGAATGCCTTCGTCGGTTGAAAAATCGGCCTGAATACAGACGGCACCGGCTTTGCGTAGCCCTTCAATGGAAGGGTATTCGTTGCGATAGCTGACGATCACCGGCTGGTGAAGGTTGAGAAAATGATGGGCGATGGCGAGGCCGATACGGCGGCCTCCGCCAGTAATCAGAATAGGGCGTTGCTGTGTATTTCCCATCGTAGTCTCCTTTCAGTTCAACAATGGGAAAGACGGTGCTATCCCATTAACATCCACGTTGCTGGTACGGCAGCAACCAGTAGTAATCCAATCAACGCCATTTCACGGCGCATTAGCGCATTATCCAACTGATGCGTGCGGCGGGCGTAGATAAACACCAGCAGACCCGGCGCATATAACACCACAGATAGTAGCAGGTGCATAGGCCCGGAAGCATACAATAACCATAGCCCGTAAATACAGGCACCTACGCCCACGGCATAGTGTGCCGGGCGGCTGGCGATTTTTAACAAATACGCACCCACCAGGAAATAGGGTACCAGAATCATTTCAGAGGCGATGGTCAGCAGGGTGTTATAGTCAGAACCTGTGAGCCAGATCAGCACCAGACAGACCTGCACGCTGATGTTGGTCAGCCACAGCGACGCCGACGGCGCATTGTTGTTATTCTGGCGCGCAAACAGACGCGGGAACGCTTTGTGCGTGGCGGCCAGGAATGGCACTTCGGCGGCCATGATAGTCCAGCTCAGGTAGGCACCGCACACGGAAACGATCAGTCCCGCCGCTATCACTACATCGCCCCAGGAACCCAGCATTTTAACCATAAGCCCGGCCATTGACGGGTTACGCATTTCGGCCAGTTCAGGACGTGCAATAACGCCGAGTGAGAGTAATGTCACCAGCAGATACACCCCCAACGCCGAAATAACCGCGAGCAGTGTAGCGCGGCCAACGTCGCGCTTATTTCGCGCACGCGCAGAAACCACCACCGCGCCTTCAACACCAATGAACACCCACAGGGTGATAAGCATGGTGTTTTTCACCTGTTCCCAGACCGGGACGCCAAGCGCGATACCGGTGAAATCGAGTTTAAAGACATCCAGGCGGAACGCGATAAAGGCCAGCACGATAAACAGGCCGAGTGGAACCAGTTTGGCCAGTGTCGCCACCAGGTTGATGCTTGCTGCGGTTTGCACACCACGCAGCACCAGCCAGTGAACAAACCACAGCAGTACCGATGCACCCACAATAGATTGCCAGGTATTGCCGTCACCGAATAAACGCAGCTCTGGCGTGTCGGTAAAGAAGCTCAGGGCAGAGAAGACAATCACCAGATAAGAGACGTTGGCGATAACCGCGCACAGCCAGTAGCCCCACGCTGAACAGAAGCCAATCAGTTCACCGAAACCTTCCCGCGCATAGGTGAAAATCCCGCCGTCGAGGTCCGGGCGAATGCGGGTTAACAGCAGCATGGCAAAGGCCAGCAACAATATTCCGGCGCCGGTGATACCCCAGCCAATGAGTAACGCCGCAGGGCTTGCTACGGCCGCCATATTTTGCGGCAAACTGAATACACCCGCGCCCAGCATTGAGCTTAAAACGAGTGCAGTTAAAGCACTCAGGCCAAGTTTCTTTTCCATTGGCTTCCTGTTATGAAAGTTCTAAATCCAGAATAATTATTTCGCACAGGCGCATAAAAATGGTGGATCACACTAAGGCGCGGGATTTTACGGAGTGTCACGAAGTCATGCAATGACGTGGGGCGGAAATTCGAAAAAAAGTAACAAAAAAGGCGGCATTACGCCGCCCTTGTTCAACTGTTTGCTTACTTGTACAGGTCAGCGCTGATGGTGATGTTATTACCACGTTCCTGCCATTGGCGGGTGATGTGGTAGTACTTCGCCCCTTTCCTGGCAGCGCGCTTCGCTACCTGATAAGAGATTTCCGTCATGTTGCCGTAGTTGCCGCTAAACTTGATGCTGTCGAACGGTACCATCTGCGCAGCAGTGGCATTGTTCAGCTCTTCAATTTTAGTGCCGTCTGGCAGCGTTACAGAGTAGCGACCACCCTTGGTGGATTGCGTTTCAAAGAAACGACCCACTTCAGCACTTGGTGCTGCGGAAGTCGCAACGCCTGGGATCTCCACTTTCTTCGCTTCTTCTCCACCTTTCGCGATAGCAGCGCGGCCCGCTTCGGAGTTGGCAGGAATGGCATCCGGGCTTTGCAGAACGCGTTTTTTCGCATCCTGCTTATAGATGAACGCGGTGATGCGCTGGTTGCCGCCCTGGTTGGCATCAACCTGACGTACGATGTAGAACGCGTAAGCGTCTTTTGCTTTAGCCGCTTTGGTGATGGCGTCGTTCACTTCAGGCTGGTTGCGATAGAAACCCTGCACGGTAACGGTGTCGTACGGTTCCAGTTCGATTGCCTGATCTTTTGGCAGTTCGACGATGCCGTTAATGACACGGTTTTTCGGTGCGTCAGCTTTTGGCGCATCGTCTTTATACAGCGCGATGGTTACGCGCTGGTTGCCGCTGTTACCGTAATCAGACTGGTCAACAACATAAAAGGAAGCCGCACCGTTTTTGTCGGCAGCTTTTGTTGCGGCGGCGACGGCATCGCCAATGGAATTGTAACGACCCACAATGACCGTATGGTCAAAAGGTTTTAACGCTGCCGCTTGCTCCGGCGTTAACTCTGTCGCGGCATTCGCGGACAGGGCGGTCGCAGAAAGAAGTGCGGACGCCAGGAGTGTGTTCTTAAGCTTCATAAAAATAATCCTTCGCCTTGCGCAAACCATATACTGGTATTGTTGTTAATTTGAGACGGCCCCGATTATTGCATTTAAATCCCGTCGCTGTCTGCGCCATTTTTCACAGCCAGTGCGATGTGCTGGACCCTTTTCGATAACATTTAGTGATATGTTGAAAAAACACGCGTTTGACAAGCAAAACTGATAAAGCATATGACTTTTACAAGTTAATTTAATGTTAATAAGTTGATCTCTTATGGCGCTATATCATCTTTTTACCGCTTCGCTTGCGCTATTTATCGGTTCTGGCGGTGAATTTAAGGTAAATATGTCTGTCAGCGATGCGGATCACTTATTTTTCACAAATAAAGTAAGAAATAGTGTTTTCAGGCGGTGGATCACGGGCGCTATTTTCAGTAGGTTATAGAAAGTTTGTTACTGTTTTATTTTCCGGGGTTAATCATGTGTCGGCGCTAACAACTGGCTAAAGTTGATACAAACCACGGGTATTTATCGACAAACCATCATCAAAAACCGATGGAAGGGAAAACTATGCGTATTGGGGTACCAAAAGAACGGTTAGCCAATGAAACCCGCGTAGCGGCTACACCGAAAACGGTGGAGCAACTGCTTAAACTGGGTTTTACCGTCGCGGTTGAAAGCGGCGCGGGCAAACTGGCGAGTTTCGATGACGATGCCTTTATTCAGGCTGGTGCAGAAATAGTAGAAGGTGCAGACATCTGGCAGTCGCCGATCATTCTGAAGGTGAATGCGCCGGAAGAGAGCGAAATTCCACTGCTGAATCCGGGCACTACGCTTGTGAGCTTTATCTGGCCGGCACAAAACCCGGAACTGATGGAAAAGCTGGCGGCGCGCGGTGTGACCGTGATGGCGATGGATTCCGTGCCGCGTATTTCGCGTGCGCAGTCTCTGGATGCATTGAGCTCAATGGCGAACATCGCGGGCTATCGCGCCATCGTTGAGGCGGCTCACGAGTTTGGTCGCTTCTTTACCGGGCAAATCACGGCGGCAGGTAAAGTGCCTCCGGCGAAAGTGATGGTGATTGGTGCGGGCGTGGCTGGTCTGGCTGCCATTGGTGCAGCAAACAGCCTCGGCGCCATTGTGCGTGCATTTGATACCCGCCCTGAAGTGAAAGAGCAGGTGCAAAGTATGGGCGCCGAATTCCTTGAGCTGGATTTCAAGGAAGAAGCGGGCAGCGGTGATGGTTATGCGAAGGTGATGTCAGAAGCCTTCATTAAAGCCGAAATGGAACTCTTTGCGGCTCAAGCAAAAGATGTCGACATTATCGTGACCACGGCGCTGATCCCTGGTAAACCGGCACCGAAGCTGATCACCCGTGAAATGGTTGATTCCATGAAGTCGGGCAGTGTGATTGTCGATCTGGCATCGCAAAACGGTGGTAACTGCGAATATACCGTGGCAAACCAGGTTACAACGACAGCCAACGGTGTGAAAGTGATCGGTTATACCGACCTGCCGGGGCGCCTGCCGACCCAGTCTTCTCAGCTGTACGGTACCAACCTCGTTAACCTGTTGAAGCTGCTCTGCAAAGAGAAAGACGGCAATATCACTGTTGATTTTGAGGATGTAGTTGTCCGTGGCGTTACCGTAGTCCGTGAAGGTGAAATCACCTGGCCTGCGCCACCAATTCAGGTATCGGCACAGCCTCAGGCTGCACCGAAAGCGGCTCCTGCGCCAAAAGAACCGGCAAAACCGGCTTCACCGTGGCGTAAATACGCAATCATGGCGTTGGTGATAATTCTCTTTGGCTGGCTGGCGGATGTCGCACCTAAAGAGTTCCTCGGACACTTCACCGTCTTTGCGCTCTCCTGCGTGGTGGGTTACTACGTGGTGTGGAACGTATCGCACGCGCTGCATACTCCGTTGATGTCGGTTACCAACGCCATCTCTGGGATCATCGTGGTCGGGGCGTTGCTGCAAATTGGTCACGGTGGCTGGGTTAGCTTCCTGAGCTTTGTTGCGGTGCTGATCGCCAGCATTAATATTTTCGGTGGTTTCACCGTGACTCAGCGAATGCTGAAAATGTTTCGTAAAGGCTAAGGGGTAGCATATGTCTGGAGGATTAGTAACAGCCGCATACATTGTTGCTGCGATCCTGTTTATTTTCAGTCTGGCGGGGCTTTCTAAACACGAAACGTCTCAGCAGGGTAATAACTTTGGTATCGCCGGGATGGCGATTGCGCTGATTGCCACCATCTTCGGGCCGGACACCGGCAACGTTGCGTGGATCCTGGTGGCGATGATTATCGGTGGAGCTATCGGTATTCGCCTGGCAAAACGTGTTGAAATGACCGAAATGCCAGAGCTGGTGGCGATCCTGCACAGCTTTGTCGGCCTGGCTGCGGTGCTGGTGGGCTTCAATAGCTACCTGTATCACGAACCTGGCATGGAGCCGATTCTGGTCAATATCCATCTGACCGAAGTGTTCCTCGGCATCTTCATTGGTGCAGTGACCTTCACCGGTTCCATTGTGGCGTTTGGTAAGCTGCGCGGTAAGATCTCCTCTAAACCGCTGATGTTGCCTAACCGCCATAAGCTGAATCTGGCGGCGCTGGTTGTGTCATTTGTGTTGCTGGTTGTCTTCGTACGTACCGAAAGCGTAGGAATGCAGGTGCTGGCGCTGCTGGTGATGACGATTATTGCGCTGGCGTTTGGCTGGCATCTGGTGGCGTCCATCGGCGGTGCTGATATGCCAGTGGTGGTGTCAATGCTGAACTCCTACTCCGGTTGGGCGGCAGCGGCGGCAGGCTTTATGCTGAGCAACGATCTGCTGATCGTTACCGGTGCGCTGGTCGGTTCTTCCGGTGCGATCCTGTCTTACATCATGTGTAAGGCAATGAACCGTTCCTTCTTCAGCGTAATAGCCGGTGGCTTCGGAACCGATGGTTCTTCTTCCAGTGCTGATGAAGAAGTGGGTGAGCATCGTGAAATTTCTGCTGAAGATACCGCAGACATGCTGAAAAACTCGCACACGGTCATTATCACCCCAGGCTATGGCATGGCGGTGGCACAGGCCCAGTATCCGGTCGCGGAAATCACCGAGAAGCTGCGCGCGCGCGGTATTAAGGTTCGCTTCGGTATTCACCCGGTTGCCGGTCGTCTGCCTGGCCACATGAACGTGCTGCTGGCGGAAGCGAAAGTGCCTTATGACATCGTGCTCGAAATGGATGAAATCAATGATGATTTCACTGATACCGACACGGTACTGGTAATTGGTGCCAACGATACCGTCAACCCGGCCGCGCAGGATGATCCGGGTAGCCCAATTGCCGGGATGCCGGTTCTGGAAGTGTGGAAGGCGCAGAACGTTATTGTCTTCAAACGCTCAATGAACACTGGTTACGCTGGCGTTCAGAACCCGCTGTTCTTCAAAGAGAACACTCACATGCTGTTTGGCGACGCCAAAGCCAGCGTGGATGCGATTCTGAAATCACTGTAAGTTGCATTGAAACAAAAAAACCGCCGAACTCGGCGGTTTTTTTATTGCCGGGTGGCGTTTTGCTTAATCGTCCTCAGGGTCGTCCAGCTCGACCGGCGTCTGATATTGATCCGGTTTAATCACCAGCAGGTCGCAGCGCAGGTGGTCGATCACCTGTTCGGCGGTGTTACCCAGGAAGGCGGCGGAAATACCTGTACGGCCAATTGTGCCCAGAACCACAATCCCGGCCTGGAGGTGTTCGGACAGGTCAGGAATGACCTCTTCCGGCAAGCCTTTTTCAACGTGAGTCATTTTCTCATCGATGCCGAATTTCTGACGCAGCGCTTTCATCGCCAGCAGGTGCTGTCCACGAATGGCATCGTTGTACACGCTTGGGTCAAATTCAGGTAATTCGATGGCGATGTTGATTGGCGTGACCGGATAAGCCCCCACCAGATGAACTTCGGTATGGTTAACCTGGTCGGCAAGCTCAAGGGTCTCTTTTACCAGTTTTTCATTGAGCGAATTATGGTAGTCCTCTTCGCTGGCAAGGTTCACCGCGACAACGGCTTTACCGCCTTCTGGCCAGGGCTGGTCTTTCACCATCCACACCGGGCATGGGCATTTACGCAGTAAGTGCCAGTCGGTTGGGGTGAAGATCACCGATTCCAGTTTGTCGTGCTGGTGCGCCATTTTCAGCAGCAGATCGTGATCACCGCTCACAATCTCCTGGATGATGGCTTCGAAAGGTCGGTTATGCCAGACCACTTTGATATCGATAGGAACGCCTGCGTCCAGGTAATATTTTGCCTGTTCGCGGATCCACGCGGTTCGTTGGCTGATCACTCCCTGACGCATAGCGGTACGCTCGTCAGGCGACAGAAGGGTGGTCATCTCATATGAGAAGTCATAGATCGGCAAAAACGCTTTGATTTTGCCACCAATCCGTTGATGTAGATACACAGCACGTCGTAACGCCGGTTGATCGTCCTGATTAGGATCGATGGCCACCAGCATGTTTTGATACTTTGCCATACAGGTCTCCTTACTACTGTCACCACAGTCTGTAAGTAAAAGAGTAACCTATATATCTTGAATGAAACAGGGGGGAAGTTTTGCCAGATCAATAAATCATGAAAATTTATCGACCTGGCAGAGTCATTCGTGGGTTTTATGCTACGTTGCGGGAATGCCCGGCGAGTACCGCCAGCGCTTCACCGTTTTCGATGGTGATATACTTGCCTTTAACCGCCAGCATCCCGCTTTTCTGGAAACGACCCAGCAGACGGCTGATGGTTTCAACGGTCAGGCCCAGGTAGTTACCGATGTCGCCACGGGTCATGGTCAGACGGAATTCGCGTGGAGAGAAACCGCGCTCTGCGAAACGGCGGGAGAGGTTATAGATAAATGCCGCCAGGCGCTCTTCTGCATTCTTTTTGGAAAGCAGCAGGATCATGTCCTGATCGCCTTTAATTTCGCCGCTCATCAGACGCATCATCTGCTGACGCAGGTTAGGCATTTTACCGGACAGATCGTCCAGCGTTTCAAACGGGATTTCGCAAACCATTGAGGTTTCAAGCGCCTGAGCAAAGCTCGGGTGATGTCCGGTACCGATAGCGTCAAAGCCGACCAGGTCGCCTGCCAGATGGAAGCCGGTGATCTGCTCATCGCCTTGTTCGGTGATGGTGTAGCTCTTGATGGTGCCAGAACGGATAGCATAGAGCGATTTCAGTTCGTCTCCCGCTTTAAACAGCGTCTGCCCTTTCTGAATAGGCTTTTTGCGCTCGATGATATTATCAAGCTGATCGAGTTCATGCTCATTCAGGGTAAACGGGATACAGAGCTGGCTGATGCTGCAATCCTGGCAATGGATAGCACAACCGCCAGACTGAATGCGTCGTATAATTCGCTTTTCCGGGATCATAGGTTTGCTCAAGCCTTAATTGATATTGGTCAATTTTAACATCTTTTTGGAGACTACGTAAGCCTGGCAAACCATCAATAAAGACAAGAGTCGACATTGTGCTGGCATCTTCTTGAAATTCCACAGCTTGACTATGGATTTTTAACCTAACCGAAAGAAAATTAAGCACTAAAAGCCTGGAAACTACAGCAAAAGATAGCCTTCATGGCGCAGCAACCACTCCTTGCGCTGCACGCCTCCGGCATAGCCCGTCATGGTGCCGTTGCGTCCAATAACGCGGTGGCAGGGCACGACAATACTGACGGGGTTAGAGCCATTAGCCGCCCCAACCGCACGCGCCGCACCCGCACGACCTAACTGCTCTGCGAGCTGACCATAATGCATCACGTGCCCGCATGGGATCTGGCGCAGCGCCTGCCAGACTTCACGCTGAAAAGGTGTTCCCGCCGTCGCGGTAGGCAGGGTGTCGATAATGCTGAGATCGCCCTCGAAATACGCTGCAAGTTTGTCGCTCAACCCGCCTGGATTGGTGGCGCCGATGCGCTCATAACCCTGTGAACGGTAATGAATGTCGAACAATTCCACCATCCGGTCGCTGTGCTCTTCCCATTCTACGGCGCGCAGATTGAACGCCTCGTCGGTAATGATCCACAGCGGCCCAAGCGGGGTCGCAATTTTATCTTCGAGTAACCTCAGCATCCTCTTTCCTTTAGTGCAGCCTTGGGTAAATTCCCGGTCCAATCGGCAGGCCGACAAGATACCACGCCACCAGCATTACCAACCATACCCCTAAAAAGATAAGCGGATAGGGTAAGACCAGCGAATAGTAGGTACCCAGTTTTGCTTCCGGTTTATAGCGTTGCAGGAAACCTAAAAACAGCGGGACGAACGGTGAAACCGGGGCCAGCGGGATGACGGAGGAGTCGGCGACGCGAAACAGAATTTGTGCAAACGCCGGATGGAACCCAAGCATCATAAACATCGGCACAAAGATGGGCGCCAGAATCGACCAGATTGCCGAGCCGCTGGCGATAAACATGCACAGCAGCGACGACAGAATAGCCAGGCCGACGAACGCCGGGATACCGCTTAATCCCGCCGCTTCCAGGGCATCCGTCAGCCCCACGGCCATAAATTTGCCCATGTTGCTCCAGTTGAACATGGCCACGAACTGCGCCAGCGGGAACACCATCACGATAAAGCCCGCCATCTCTTTCATCGGCTCGATCATCAACTGCGGCAGGTCAGCCTGATTGCGGATTTTGCGGGTGGCGATGCCATAGGCGATAGACACCACAAAAAAGAACAGAATAATCAGCGGCACAATGCCCTGAATAAACGGCGAGGGCAGGACGGTGTGTTTGACCGGATCGCGCAGCACGCCGTTCTCCGGGATAACCATCAGCGCTACAAGCGCGATAAACGCCAGCGAGGCAACCCCGGCCACCCGCAGGCCGAACTGCTGCTCTTTGCTGAGTGTCTCCAGCTTTTCGTCGCTGCGGCCTTCCCATTTCCCTAAACGCGGCTCGATAAGCTTATCGGTGATAAGCCCGCCGACAATCGTCAGCACAATCACCGAGCTTGCCATAAAGTACCAGTTGTCGATCACGCTGACGTGCATCGCGGTATCAATGGTTTTCGCCGCTTCGGTACTGATACCCGAAAGCAGCACGTCGGTGGTCACAATCAGCAAATTAGCGGTAAACCCGCAGCCCACCCCGGCAATTGCCGCCAGCAACCCGGCCACCGGATGACGACCTACGGCCAGGAAGATCAGCGCCCCCATCGGCGGCATGATCACCAGCGCGGCGTCAGACGAGATATGGCTGAAAAAGGCGATAAACAGCACCATATAACTGGCGTAACGCGCGCTAACGTTGGAGGCCATTTTCACCATCAGCGCAGGCAGCAGCCCCACGCGCTCGGCAAGGCCTGCGCCTAACACCAGCGCCAGGATCGCCCCCAGCGGTGCAAAACCGCTAAAGTTCTTAATCACATTGGGTAAAAACCAGTGCAACCCCTCGACGCTCAGCAGGTTTTTTACCGCCACCATGCTGCCATCAGCAGGGCTACGCACACTCACATCAAAGGCAGACAACGCAGCGGTTGCCACCATCAAAATCACAATCAAATAGATAAAAAGCAGGAAAGGATGCGGCACTTTATTGCCAACCCTTTCAACCCAGCCATAGAGCTTACCGGTTGGGGAATGCGAAGGTATGGATGACATACTCATGGGCGTTCCTCTGGACTGTTGTGTTGTTGTGTTATGTGTTTTTTTATTTTAAAGGTGACGGTGTCACGCCCGAAGGAATCGGACACACGTACGGTCTTTCTGTTATTTGTTGTTCAAACTCGTCACGGCATTTTTGGAGCAGCGCTGCATCCAGAAGCAGATTCAGGGCGGTAGCACCCATGACCTTTCCGGCCAGCAACATCCCTTTATGGGCAATAGAGGTGCGCCCCTGCGTCACCAGTTGCCAGGTGTGCAGCGGCGTACCGACGGTAAAGCAGGGGCTAAAGCACTGAGCGACCGGCATTTTCCAGCTGACATCGCCCACGTCAGTCGAGCCTGCCAGCACGTTATCGGTGATGGCATAAGGCGCGACTTCATCGACCAGCAGTGTTTCCTGATGACGGCGGGCAAAGGCTTTACCCGCTTCACCACCGGTCGCGGCGATATTTTTCAGGCTATTTTGTAGGTCGTTTGAGGTCAGCGTGGCGCGGATTTCACCGGCGAACTGGCGCTCTTTTTCCGTCCAGGCTGGCGTGCCGTAATGTTGCAACGCCTGATACATCGCCGCTTCGAGCGTGCGGTTTGGCAGATAGCTGGAACAGGCTTTATCGAAACGGCATTCGACGGTAGTTTCGGTCATCATTGCCGCACCCTGGGCGATTTTTTCGATGCGTTCGTAGATCTGTTGCGCGTCGGCCATTTCCGGGGCGCGGATCAGGTACAACACTTCGGCCTGCGCCTGCACCACGTTTGGCGAAATGCCGCCGGTATCGGTGATGGCGTAATGTACGCGCGCTTTCTCGATGATGTGTTCATTAAGGAAATTGGTACCGGTGGTCATGAGCGTCACGGCATCGAGCGCGCTACGCCCCAGATGCGGGGAGTTCGCGGCATGAGCCGCCACGCCGTGAAAACGCCATGCGGCCTGAATGTTGGCGAGCGTGCTGACGTTAAACATCCCGGCAAAGGCTTCCGGGTGCCAGGTGACAGCCGCATCGACGTCATCGAACAATCCTTCGCGGACCATAAAGGTTTTGCCTGAGCCGCCTTCCTCTCCCGGGCAGCCATAAAAGCGCACCGTCCCGCTGCCACCGTGCTGCTCCAGCCAGCTTTTCACCGCGACGGCTCCTGCGACTGCGGCCGTACCCAGCAGGTTATGGCCGCAACCGTGGCCATTTTCGCCCGGCGTCGCCGACTGCGCGGTGGCGCAGTGCGCCTGCTGGCTTAGCCCCGCCAGAGCATCGTATTCGCCCAGCAGTGCAATAACCGGTTTGCCGCTGCCGAAGCTGGCGATAAATGCGTTTGGAATACCACCGGCTTCACGCGTCAGGTTAAAACCTTCGGCTTCCAGCGCACAGGCCAGCCGTTCGGCTGACCAGAACTCTTCAAAACGTGTTTCGGGATGATCCCAGATCTCGTCGGCAATAGCGCTAAAGGTCTGACATCGTGTGTCGATGGCATCCGCGATAAAAGCGTAGTTTTCCTGCATCACACACCTCGCGCCCACGGGAAGTTAAGCGCCGTTCGCGCCAGGGTTTCGACGGCCACACTCATTATCTGCTCGTCGAAGTCGAATTTTTCGTTGTGATGCCCGGCGCTCAAATCGGTGCCAAACACCATGTAGGAGGCCAGGCCGCCATTCTGCTGCACGCGTGCCATCATCAGGGTGGCATCTTCAGATCCTGCCGGGGCTTTGACCTTATCAATGGCATGGAGGACGCCGGTGACCTGGCCTGCCTGTTCGCGCAGGTAATTCACCCACGCAGGAGATGGCGTGCTGGACGTTGCTGCTCCCATCAGGTGTGTTTCTGCGCTTACGCCATACAGTGCCGCCGCCCCTGCGATCACGGATTGTGCGCGGTCGAACACGTACTGGTTGATAGCCTCGCTTTCGCCACGGGTTTCCACCTTCAGCAGGGCACTGGCCGGTACGACGTTGCGCCCGCTACCGGCCTGCATAACGCCCACGTTGACGCGTGAGGCACCTTCGCTGTGAGGAGCGATGCTGTGCAGGGCAATGGCGGCCTGCGCGGCGGCGAGCAGTGCGTTACGGCCTTCTTCCGGTTTGCCGCCCGCATGGGCTGCTACGCCGGTAAAGCGCACGTCAAACTTGGTGGTTGCCATAAAGTTATCGCTACCGCAGATAACCGTCCCGGCAGGAACACCGGTGCCAATATGGACAGCAGTAAAGTAATCCACGCCGTCCAGTGCGCCTGCTGTAACCATTGCACGAGCGCCGCGCGTTCCTTCTTCCGCAGGCTGGAAGATAATCCTGATAGTGCCGTTGAGCTGGGCTTCGTTTTGTTTCAGCACCTGAGCCAGACCCAGGCCAATGGTGGTATGCCCGTCATGGCCGCAGGCGTGCATCATCCCCGGATTGCAGGAGGCAAACCCGTCGTGGAACGGGCGATGGCTTTCATCGAGTGCTTCGCTGAGATCCAGCGCATCCATATCCACGCGAAAGGCGAGTGTCGGCCCCGGACGCCCTGTACGCAGCGTGGCGACAATGCCGGTGAATCCACCTTCGAACGCGGCGAGCCATTTCTCTGGCGCGCCTTGCTCGCGGGCTCGGGCAAACTCTTTTGCAAGCGTCTGTGCGTCCGGCAGGCCCATGCGGCTGTCGGCGTCAACAACATCACGCCCCATCGCCAGTTCATAACCCAGATGGTCTAAGATTTCCGCCACTTTGGCTGCGGTTCGAAACTCCACCCAGCCAGATTCAGCATAGTGATGAAAATCGCGACGCCATGCGGTCAGTTGCGGGGTTAACGTCTGAATGTAGTGCGCCAGTGAGTCCATATCTCTTCCTGTCATCATTAAAATATGTGAACTGCTTCACGCTGTGATAGTTTTTACTTATCACTAACCGTTTTTTCACAGTTTTAACCGTTCAGGAATTACCCTCGCACATCCATTTCCATTAAAGTAGATGACAATTTCTTTACTCTGATAAACAACGGTTATCGGTCGGGCTATGTCATTTCAGGTTAAATTTCATCAGATTCGGGCGTTTGTGGAAGTGGCGCGTCAGGGCAGCATTCGTGGGGCCAGCAGGGCGCTTAACCTCTCGCAACCGGCATTGACCAAATCGATCAAGGAGCTGGAAGAGGGCATTGCCGCACAACTTTTTGTCCGGCGTAGCAAAGGTGTGGCGCTGACCGAATGCGGGGAGAGCTTCTATCAACATGCCAATCTGATCCTGGAAGAGCTGCGCGCGGCGCAGGACGATATACGCCAGCGACAGGGGCAGCTGGCGGGGCAGATCAATATCGGTATGGGTGCCAGTATTTCACGCACTCTGATGCCCGCGGTGATTACCCGTTTTCACGCTCAGCACCCGCTGGTGAAAGTCCGCATTATGGAAGGGCAGCTGGTGTCGATGATTAATGAATTACGCCAGGGGGAACTGGACTTCACCATTAATACCTATTGTCAGGGGCCGTATGACCATGAGTTTACGTTTGAAAAATTATTTGAAAAACCATTTGCGATATTTTGCCGGGAGGGACATCCGGCGATAGGTGTAAAATCGATTAACGAACTTCTGCATTATAACTGGACGATGCCAACGCCGCGGGGAAGTTATTATAAGCAACTGGAAGATGTGTTTCATCATCGCTCACAAATACCGCACATTGGTATTGTCTGCGAAACGTTTTCGTCCTGTATAAGCCTGGTCGCACAGAGCGATTTTATCAGCATTTTGCCACAGGAGCTTGGCTGCGACCCACTGCTGGCACACCGTCTGGTGATGTTACCGGTAGTCGAATCGTTGCCTAAGGCGGCTTATTATTTAATTCAGCGCCGTGATTCCCGACAGACGCCATTGACTGAATCGTTAATTACGCAATTCAGGCGAGAAGCCCGGGCATTAATTTCAGAATAAAGAAAATAAAAAAACAGGGACTGCCGACATCAGCAGGCCCTATAGTACACACAGCAGTGTATCCTTCCGCAAGTCCCGCATATTATATCCGTGGGGCAGGTTTATTAAGTTATAACAGACTTTTCCCAAAATGACAGTGTTCAGACCGTTCAAGTTCACAAAAATTTAACTTAAATACAGTTATTTAATTGTGGCTGAAATTTTAGTTAAGTTAAATTTAACTTTTTAGCTTCCGCATTATTTCATTCATCGGGTAAATATTTATCGCTCCCACAGCACAGTCTGCCAGGCCTGGGGGACGTTGAGACGCTAGTCTGGCGCGGGTATAGTACAGGTTCAGATGTAGCCGGAGGATTTCTATGAACCCTGACGACAAATCACTCTTTCTTGACGCCATGGAGGATGTCCAGTCACTCAAGCGTTGTGCTGATATTCACTGGCAGCCGAGCCGTAATACCCGCACCCGGCAGGCGCTGAATACTGAGCAGCTCGATAACTTCTTAACGCTGGGTTTTCTGGAACTGCTCCCGCTTGCTGAACCTCTGGCGTTTCAGCGGGAAGGAGTACAGCAGGGGGTTATTGATAAGCTCCGTTCCGGTAAATATTCCCGCCAGGCCAGCATCAATTTTATACGCCAGCCTGTTGAACAGTGCCGTCAGATGCTGTTTTCGTTTATCCGTCAGGCCGAACGTGACGGGCTGCGCAACCTGGTGATTGTCCACGGTAAAGGGCGTGAAGAGCAGTCGCACCCGAATGTGGTGCGCAGTTATCTGGCGCGCTGGCTCACTGAGTTCGATTCCGTGCAGGCATTCTGCGTTGCACTGCCGCACCACGGCGGCAGTGGCGCCTGTTATGTGGCGCTGCGTAAATCAGATGAAGCCAGACTGGAAAACCGGGAGCGACACGCCAAACGCAGCCGCTAGCCCGCGTATCCCTTAAAAGGTTTCCCAGTTACCGTCTGCCACGCTTGCCGTGGCGGTTGCCGGGCGTAACAGCTGTGGCGTTTTCACATTGGTCGGGCGTGGTGCCGCAGCCTGGTCTTTGGCATTCAGACGGAATGCGGCAACGGCCTGGCGCAACTGCTCGGCCTGATCTTCCAGCGCTGCGGCTGCGGTTGCGGATTCCTGTACCAGGGCGGCGTTTTGCTGCGTCACGCTGTCCATCTGTGAAACCGCAAGGCTGACCTGCTCAATACCCCGGCTTTGTTCATCAGAGGCCGATGAAATTTCGCCCATAATGTCGGTTACACGGGTGACGGCGGCGACGAGCTCTCGCATGGTTTCGCCTGCTTCACTGACCTGCTCAGAGCCGGTATTAACTCTGCTGACGGAGTTTTCGATAAGCCCTTTAATCTCTTTTGCTGCCTGCGCACTGCGGCTGGCCAGGGTGCGAACTTCACCTGCCACCACGGCAAAACCACGTCCTTGTTCGCCAGCACGTGCCGCTTCAACCGCCGCGTTAAGCGCCAGAATATTGGTCTGGAAGGCAATGCTGTCAATCACGCCGGTAATGTGGGCAATTTGCTGCGAACTGTCAGAGATTTCGGTCATGGTGCGCACCACGTTGTCCACCACATGACCACCGCGTGCGGCGGTTTCGGAGGCGTTTTTCGCCAGCAATGTGGCCTGACGCGCGTTATCGGAGTTCTGTTTCACCGTTGCAGTTAACTCTTCCATGCTGGCGGCGGTTTCTTCCAGCGAAGCTGCCTGCTGCTCGGTGCGGGCGGACAGGTCATTGCTCCCGGCGGCAATTTCACCTGCGCCGGTGTAAATCGAGTCGGTACTGCCGCGCACGGCACTGACCGTGCTTACCAGTGACTGCTGCATTTCGTGCAGACCCACCGCCAGCTGGCCCATTTCGTTACGACTACCCAGGTTGATGTTATGCGTCAGATCGCCACCTGCGATGGTGCGAATATGGTTCATAATGATCTTCAGCGGCTTTAACAGCAGGTGTTGCAGGCCCTGCCAGATAACCACCAGCACGGCAACCACGGCGAGGAAAATAGCCGCCAGTGTCCACTGCATATGGGTAAAGCTGTTCTGGTTCTCTTCAGTGGCGGCCTTGAGCAAGGTATTGTTTTCGGCGCGCCAGCGGTTATAGACCGCTTCCATATTGTCCTGTGCCTGCTGGGCATCCAGGTCGCCATAAGCCTGATAGTTATCTGCACGCAGATACTCAATCGACAGGCGCATCACTTCATGCATCTGACTCCAGGCTTTCTGCATCTCTTCGGTTAACGCGGCGTTTTGCCCGTTAACCTGCGGCATTTTCTGCCAGGCGCTGTAGTAGGTTTCGGCGTTGCCTAACGACGTGCTGGCCGTGCCCAGAAGTTTGTTAATGGCGGCGAGAGACGCGGGATCGCGCTGGTTTTTCAGGTAGCGGATCGCCACACGGGTGACGGTTACGCGTGTTTTCACCAGCGTATTAACGCTGTCGCTCAGGCTTTCCTGCTGGGCATTGAGCATCCCCGAGTTCTGGAAGTTATGGCGATCGTTGCTGACGGCAGAATAGAACAAGCCGCCCGTGACAACTTGTAGCAGACAGAATATGGTGAGGGCAAAGAGAATACCGGTAATCACGTGCAGATTTTTCAGCATAGCGGTCGTCCGTTGTGGGTGCAGGGGTTGCCCAAATACTATCGACGCAATGAAACTAAACTTTAATTTAACTATTGCTTAACTAATTGTTCCGTTCGGGAACCTGTTGTAAATCCGGATCATTTTTATGAGGAAGGTAGACATGAGCAGTATTGAGAAAAGCGGGACGTACACGCTCGGGACGCGTACGGTTAAACGGCTTGGCTATGGCGCGATGCAGCTTGCCGGGCCTGGCGTATTTGGCCCGCCGAAGGACAAAAACGCCGCGCTGGCGGTGCTACGCGAAGCCGTGGCATCGGGTGTGGATCATATTGATACCAGTGATTTTTACGGCCCGCATATCACTAACCAGCTTATCCGTGAGGCGCTTCATCCGTACCGGGACAATCTTACGATTGTGACCAAAGTTGGGGCGCGGCGGGGCGATGACGCCTCCTGGCTCCCTGCGTTTTCGGCTCAGGAGCTGACGCAGGCGGTGCATGATAACCTGCGTAACCTCAAACTGGATGTGCTGGACGTGGTGAATCTGCGGATCATGTTCAGCACTCACGGCCCGGCGGAAGGATCGATTACTGAACCGCTGACCACGCTTGCAGAATTGCAACAGCAGGGGCTGATTCGCCATATCGGGTTGAGCAATGTAACCGCAGCCCAGGTTGCCGAAGCGCAGAAAATGGTGTCGGTGGTCTGTGTGCAGAACATGTACAACATTGTGAATCGCGGTGACGATGCCCTGGTGGATGCGCTTGCCCGTCAGGGGATCGCCTGGGTGCCGTTCTTCCCGCTGGGCGGTTTTACGCCACTGCAATCTTCCGGTCTTCAGGCGGTTGCGGATTCGTTGGGGGCAACGGCGATGCAGGTAGCGCTGGCCTGGTTGCTGCAACGTTCACCGAATATTCTGCTGATTCCGGGGACCTCTTCCGTGGCGCATTTGCAGCAAAACCTGGCGGCGGCGGATCTGGTGTTGCCGGCCGAGGCACTCGACACGCTGAATGCGCTGGTGGCGTAAGCGCGAAAAAGCCCGAAGCAACTTTCGGGCTTTTTTCATTCCGTCATACCTTACACTATTGCGTCTGTTCGGCGGAGGCTTCTGCCCGGCGATTTTTTCGGTGAAGTGCTAACGCTTCTGCCACAATCTCCTGCTTGCTCTTGCGAGTTTCATATGCAGTAATCCTGACATACTCCATTAAGTCTGTTTCTACTCTGGCACTTAACATCTTCAGATCAGCATCCTTTGCTAAACCGCGAGCAGTGCGTTTGTCAGGATAATCACGGGATGGCATAGAAAACGTCCTCCAAAAACTGTCTTGTTAATTCGTGCTATGAAATATGCTCCAGAGTATTCGTTAAGTCAATACGCAGTGATTCACTAGTTACTTTGTTTGTTTTGTTTCTTTTGATTTAAGTCATTAAAAAGTGATTGCGAAGTGATTGTTTGGTGGCTTTTTTTAGACACTCTGGCGGCGGCATTGAACAAGCCTTTAATGTGAAAGAAGAGAATAAAGCCGAAACTGTACACACTACGGCGCATTTGAAGATTACGGCGACGAAGTAAACCAGTATATTCGCGAGATCCGTATCCGGCATGATAAAACAGGGTATCACTACGGCGTGAAAGGGCGGGTACAGCTCAGTTCGGACTGTATTACCGGGCTGCTGGCCTGATGATTACGCGAGGGTTCCCCATCAGAACGTGAGGTCAAACACATGGATTTTAGTGCGCTTCAGCTTCAGACGACGGTTGCTCCACACCAATTTTCGGGCGTCGCGCCCGTTCCCCTGACCGATGCCACCCAGCAGGAGCGTAAAGATAAGCTTCTGGCGCGGATGGCTGCTGAGGGATACGACGCCCTCATTATTTATGCCGACAAAGAGCATGGTAGTAACTTTGAATACCTGACAGGATTTATTCCCCGCTTTGAAGAGGGGCTGCTGGTGCTGGCGAAAAATGGCGCTGCAACCGTTATTCTTGGTAATGAAAACCTGAAAATGGCCGCCCATTCCCGTATTCCGGTCACGCTTAAACACTGCCCGTATTTCTCATTACCGAATCAGCCAATGGATAACGAAAAACCGCTCAAGGCGTTATTCGTCGAGACGGGCCTGGGCGATATGCACCGCGTGGGGGTTGTGGGCTGGAAAATGTTTACGTCTGGCCAGGTGGATAACAAACAGCTTTTCGATTTACCCTGGTTTATTGTCGATGCCCTTAAAAATAGTCTCTCTGATGGGGCGGTGTTAGAGAATGCCGCACATCTGTTTATTGACGGAGATAACGGCGCGCGGGTAACCAATAATGCGAATGAAATCGCCCATTATGAGTATGGTGCAAATCTGGCGTCGAACTGCATCCTGAATGCCATGAACGCGGTTGAACCGGGAATGAGTGAGGCGGCGTTAGGGGCGTATCTGGCGGCGGAAGGCCAGTACAATACGGTGGTGACCATTGCCGCATCGGGCCAGCGTTTTGAAAAAGCCAATCTATACCCCACGCATAAACCGCTGCAAAGGGGCCAGCCGCTGTCCATGACCACCGGGTTTAAAGGTGGATTATCCAGCCGTACCGGTTTTGTGATTGCCAGCGAAAATGAGCTGCCAGATACGCAGAAAGATTATCTTGAACGTGTGGCAAAACCTTATTTTTCTGGTGTGGTGACCTGGCTTGAAAATATCAGAATTGGCATGGAAGGCGGGGAGATGTATTCCCTGATAGAGTCTATTTTGCCAAAAGAGAAATATGGCTGGCATCTGAACCCCGGGCATCTCAGCGCCGATGAAGAGTGGATGTCATCGCCCATTTATAAACATTCGACGCAAACCCTGAAAAGCGGGATGATTTTGCAGATTGATATTATTCCGTCAGTGCCGGGTTATACCGGCGCCAGCGCCGAGGAGAGCGTTGCGCTGGCGGATTTCGCGCTCCAGGCCGAGATCAAACACGCTTACCCTGAGCTATGGGCCAGAATTGAAACCCGTAAACGTTATCTCAACGACGTACTTAAGATTGCGCTGAGCGCGGATGTGATCCCACTTTCCAGTGCCGTTGCTTATTTGCGGCCTTTCTTCCTGGCGAAGGATAAAGCGTTTACCTGCTAAACAATTTCCGGAGAACTTATTGAAGGAGCATGGTTATTTTTACTTTTGTCGACCATGCTCTTTGTACTTACACCATTAAGCGCCGTAAATGCCGTCAGCGTCATCTTACTCACTCGTGCCCAGGATACGTTAATGCGTCATTTTATTGTTCCTGCTGCTGCCGCTCTGGCCCTGTTTATCATGGGTATTTTTATTCTGAATACCCAGCTCTGGTATTCCGCACGGGCCGACAGCATGACGGGGGCGAAGTATGTCGTAAAGAATATGAATACGATCCTGGGTGAAGCTCAGCGCGCCACCCGGACGGCGATGAATGTCGCCGGAGCAGGCTGTGATGAGGAAGGGCAATACCGGCTTGGCACTGAGGCGGCGCTACAACCTCATCTCAGGACTATTTTCATTCTCACGCATGGGCAAATAGCGTGTTCATCCCTGCCGGATAACCGTGTGCTGTTGGTTAATGTGATGAGATTACCTGATTTGCCATTGATGCTGCTGCCAGCAAAAGAGACGGTAAACGGTTTACCCGTACTGCTGTTTCAGACGGTAGTTGATGACAGCCGCATTGGGATCACGGTCAGCGATCGCCATATCCGCGACGCCCTGGGTATTTCGATAAAAGACGTCAGTTATCGGTTAAGGGTTGGTGACACCGTGCTGGGCCTGTCTGGTGATGCCGCGCCGGTAAACAATAAAGGCAAGCATGTCGGGCGGCTTGAAGCCAAAGATTATCCCTACAGTATTGAGTATAACTATCCTCCGTTATTCAGCGTGCAGAGGCTGATAAGTCAGGGTGCAGGCATCCTGTTTTTTTTACTGCTGGTAGCCTGTCTCGGTGCTTACGCGCTGTATAAATATCTGAATAAAAGTACGCCGCCTGAGGAGTCGCTACAGCGCGCCATCGCAAAGGGGGAAATTATCCCGTTTTATCAGCCCGTTGTTAATGGCCGTGAGGGCACCCTGCGGGGCGTGGAGGTACTGGCGAGATGGAAACACCCGAAAGCGGGCTATATTTCCCCGGCCTCGTTTATCCCGCTTGCTGAAAAATCCGGCCTGATTGTACCGTTGACGCGCAGCCTGATGGCGCAGGTGGTGATACAGATGAATGCTATTTCCAGCAAGCTGCCGGAGGGTTTCCATGTGGGGATTAACTTCAGTGCATCTCATATTGCCATGCCCACCTTTATGGATGAGTGCCTGAACTACAAAAGCCGCTTTGAGCGCAAAGATTTGAACCTGGTGATTGAAGTCACGGAGCGTGAACCGCTGGATATTGACGAACACCTGGTTCATACCCTGAATGCGCTGCACGAAAATGGTTTTGCCATCGCGCTGGATGACTTCGGAACCGGGTATTCAGGGCTCTCTTACCTGCACGATCTGCATATCGATTACATCAAGATTGACCATAGCTTCGTCAGCCGGGTCAATGAGCATGAGGAATCCACCCGGATCCTGGATTGTGTGCTGGATCTGGCGCGTAAACTCTCGATAAGTATTGTCGCCGAAGGTGTGGAAACCAAAGCGCAGCTTGATTACCTCAACCGGAATAATATCGTCTTCCAGCAGGGGTATTACTTCTTTAAGCCTGTTCCGTTTACGGAGCTGATACAAATTTTGCTGTCGAAGCCTAAAGTGAAAGTCATGGTGGAGTAACCGACCGGATGAGGTGCAGGATTAAATCCCTTCACACATCAACGTGTTTGCGCGATCGCCCGGAAAGTGCCTTGATCCTTACCCATAATACGTAATACTGTATGTATATACAGTATATGGCAGGAAAGGCAATGATGAGCACTCTCTTTTCGTATTATCCCCGGCAGGACATGGAGTTACCGCTGTTTCTGGAGCGCGTTGCCTGTGGTTTTCCAAGCCCTGCGCAGGATTACGTTGAAGACCGTATCGACCTGAACAAGCTGGCGGTAAAACACCCCAGTGCGACGTATTTCGTGAAAGTCAGCGGGGATTCCATGATCGGGGCCGGGATCGGCGATGGCGATCTGCTGGTGGTTGACCGTTCGTTAACGGCGGGACATGGCGACATTGTTGTGGCGGCGGTGGACGGGGAGTTTACGGTAAAAGAGCTACAAACCCGGCCGGTCTTAAGATTGCTTCCCCACAATGCTCGCTATCAGCCTATTACGTTTCACTCCGAAGAGGAGCTGCAAATCTTCGGTGTGGTGACGCATACGCTTAAAACACATCAACATTCTGGTGGGGTAAAAAGCCATCGCGTGGGTGGCCCGGAAATGTATAACCATGTTCGCACTGGTTGATGTCAACAGCTTCTACGCGTCCTGCGAGACGGTTTTTCGTCCCGATCTTCAGGGAAAGCCTATTGTGGTGGTATCCAATAACGATGGCTGCATTATTTCGCTTTCACGTGAGGCAAAGCAGCTGGGGATCAAAATGGGCGAACCGTACTTTAAGTTCAAGGAGAAACGCTATCCGTCACGGGTCTACGTGTTTAGCTCGAATTACGCGCTGTATGCCGATCTCAGCAGTCGCGTGATGCAGACGTTGACCGATCTTTCCCCGGCGATAGAGATCTATTCCATTGATGAGGCGTTCGTGAATGTCTCGGGCATCGACAGCTGTATGCCACTGGATATTTTCGGGCATCAGATGCGCAACCAGGTACTGAAAAATACCGGGCTGACGGTAGGCGTAGGGATTGCGCAGACGAAGACGCTGGCGAAGCTTGCGAACTATGCAGCGAAGAAATGGCGCAGCACGGGCGGTGTTGTTGATTTGTCAGACCACGATCGCCAGCGCAAACTGCTGGCCGCCGTGCCGGTGGAAGAGGTATGGGGGGTTGGGCGGCGGATAACCAAAAAGCTAAACACGATGGGCATAACCACGGCGCTTGAGCTGGCCGACAGCTCTTCGTGGGTAATAAGGAAACATTTCAACGTGGTTCTGGATCGCACGGTTCGTGAACTTCGCGGTGAGCGTTGCCTTAACCTGGAAGAATTTACTCCCACAAAGCAACAAATCATCTGTAGCCGCTCTTTTGGGCACCGCATTACGCAATACGTTGAGATGCATCAGGCGATTTGCGCTTACGCCGAACGTGCAGCGGAAAAACTGCGTGGCGAGCGTCAGTATTGTCGCTTCATCAGTGTATTTCTGCGGACCAGCCCTCATGCGGAGAATGAGGTGTATTACGGCAATCAGGCTTCTGTCACCCTGTTGACACCGAGCAATGACTCACGCGATATCATCCGTGCCGCTACGCAAGCATTAGAGCGGATATGGCTCGATGGATATCGCTATATGAAAGCGGGAGTGATGCTGGCCGACTTTTTCAGCTGCGGTGTCGCACAGCTTAATTTGTTCGATGACAACCGCCCGCGTGCCAATAGCATGGCATTGATGGAGGCGATAGACAGGTTAAATCATTCCGGGAAAGGGAAAGTCTGGTTTGCCGGGCAGGGGATCGAGAAAGCCTGGTCGATGAAGCGTGAGATGCTGTCCCCGTCTTATACGACAAAGTATGCGGATTTGCCGGTGGTACGGTAGTTACTGAATCAGAGGTCAATAAGGCATTGTGAAGTTTCTTCAGATGTTTCGAAAGCAGTACTGGTTACGGGGGGATTGTTAGGCTATGGGCTCGTTAAATATGTTCTTGCGGCAGCTTCACCTGTTATTCCTGTTGCAATTGTTGTCGGTGTCGCACTACTTACAATTAACTACTTCCACGCAGAAGAAAAAATAGCTCAGGCCCTGTGTAATATTGGTAACTGATGTTATCTGTAAGACGTATAAAATCATAATATAGTAGCCAGACTGCATCTCACTGCGCCCGGCGCGCTAAAACCGGGCGAGTCAGTAAACCGCTGCTGGATATGAACCTGTAAGCCCCTGGCAGGCAGGGGCCACACTTACTTATGGCTCATGTCGCTGAGCAAAATGGCGATGCTTTGCCCACCCGCCGTTTGCTCCAGACCAATTTTCACAATGATGGTCAACGGTACGGAAAGCAACATGCCGACCGGGCCGAGCAGCCAGCCCCAGAAAATCAGGGACAAAAACACCACCAGGGTGGAAAGCCCAAGCCCGCGCCCCATCATTCGCGGCTCCATGATGTTGCCGAAGACCAGGTTAATCAGCAGGTAGGCCGCCAGTAAAATGAGTGCATCGTAAAACCCGCTGAAGACCAGCACCTGAAGGATGGGCGGAATAGCCGCCAGCACCGAGCCGATATTGGGAATATAGTTAAGCGCAAAGGCCAGCAGCCCCCATACGAACGCAAAACGCACATCCAGCGCGACGAGCATCCCCCAGACAACCAGCCCCGTGACCAGGCTAATGGCTGTTTTCAGCACCAGATAGCGCGAAACGCTGTCCAGCGCACGCTGGATAGCACCCATGCCTTCCACAGGGCGGGTCATTATTTGTTGCAGCTTTGCCGGCAGTTGCGGCACTTCAAGCAGCATGAAGACCACCGTCAAAAACAGCAGGAAAATAGACGTCATAGCATTCGAAAGCTGCGCCAGCAGGCTGGTGACAAGGGTCATGGCAGCATTGGGGTCGATATACTTCAGCAGCTCCTCAACCGACACCTCAATACCCGCGCGTTGCAGCCAGGGTTCAATTTGCAGCAGCGGAGTTACCAGTGATGAACGGTATTTAGGCAGGGTACGTGCCAGCTCGTTCAGGGAGGTTCCCAGATATGCCACCAGCAACACCATGGCGACAATGATGATGCCAATCAGAAGCGTAATGGCCAGCACGCGGGGAACGCGGAGCCGGACCATGCGCTGAACCAGCGGGTTGAGTATCACGGCAATAAAAAGCGCGAGAATAAAGGGCACAATGATGTCCGCCGCAAAACGGACGCCCGTCAGAATGATCACCAACATGCCCAGCATGATGACAATTTTAAGCCCGTTCAGGGTAATGATGGGTTTAGCCATGGAGATTCCTGAAATAATTCTTTTATTTATAATAGATGCGAATGCCGTTTCAATAAACTAACCGAGGTCAAACAGGGTGGGTAAAGAATTGAAAAGACTTTGAGTAAATTCCTGGCTTATGGTACAAATCAGGCGTGTTCAACTACCGAGGACAATTTTCATCCGCAAAGACGAGAAGCAAGATCGCGGATAATTGTGATTTTATGGACAATTTGTTCAGGACGTACATTTCAAAAAACACCGCTGTATTTTCTACCTCCTTCTGCCTTCTGTCTGGTGAGCAACACTGGCGCACCGCGCTATAGTCACGTCTTCTGCCTGAGCTGGCGCTATGTGCTTAGCTATCTGATTTAATTTCATATTTTTTTTGGTTTGCCGTCTGAGGCGAGCCACGATGGATTATATTCTCAAGCAGGAGAAGAACATGTTTTACTGGATTTTATTAGCTCTGGCTATCGTCGCTGAAATTACCGGCACCTTGTCTATGAAATGGGCAAGTGTCAGTAATGGCAACACTGGCTTTATTTTAATGCTGGTGATGATTTCACTTTCCTATATTTTCCTGTCCTTTGCGGTAAAGAAAATTGCGCTGGGTGTGGCCTATGCATTGTGGGAAGGTGTCGGTATTTTGTTGATTACGCTGTTCAGCGTCATGTTATTTGACGAAGCATTATCAACCATGAAAATTGCCGGACTGACGACCCTGGTTGCCGGGATTGTGCTGATTAAATCGGGTACACGTAAACCGACAAAACAGCTGAAGGAGAAGACCCATGCAGCAGTTTGAATGGATCCACGCGGCCTGGCTGGCGTTCGCCATTGTGCTGGAAATTGCGGCCAACGTCTTTCTGAAGTTCTCCGATGGTTTTCGCCGTAAATTTTACGGCCTGATGTCCATTGCCGCTGTGCTGGGCGCGTTCAGTGCGCTGTCGCAGGCGGTAAAAGGTATCGATTTGTCAGTGGCCTATGCGTTGTGGGGCGGATTTGGTATCGCCGCAACGCTTGCCGCTGGCTGGATCCTTTTCGGCCAGCGTTTAAATAACAAAGGCTGGATAGGGCTGGTGCTATTGTTATTAGGTATGGTGATGATAAAACTCGCCTGACACGAATACAGCCAGTTTTTACAGGCAGCGAAATCCGTTGCCTGTATTACTCTTAGAAAAGCATAACTTTGAAGAGGATGGCCGATGTATCTCACCTTAAGCTGGCGCAATATCCCCACGGCAAAAACGCTGTTCGTCATGATATTCATGGCGGGGATCGGCTTAATTGTGTCTGTTATCGCGTTGCTTTACCTGTCTCTTCATCTTATCAGTACCAAAACCAATGAAATTGATGAACACCGCACCGCGCTATCGGTTCAGGGGGCGATCCAGACATCTGTTAATCGTGTCTCTTCGCTGGTGATTGATAATGCCGTCTGGGACGACGCCGTACGTGAGCTATATAGCCCTAAACTGGATACCGAATGGCTGTATAAAACCTGGGGCGCTGGTTTTAAAATCAATAATCTTTACGATGGTACATTTGTACTGGATGAACATTTCAATGTGCTGTGGGGATCATTTCAGAGCCAACCTTTTACGGAAAAGAATCTTTCGTTTTTTGGTTCAGGCCTGAAAGCGTTGATTGATAAGCACAGCAGCGCATTAGCCAAAGACAAGAATATTTACGCCGGGATCACCCGCACACGTAACGGCGTGGCGTTTATTGGTATCGGGCTTGTTCGCCCGATGGTAGGGCCGCTCCAGATTAGCGGCGATACGCGCCGTTATCTGGTCATTACCCGCCATCTTAATTCCCAGATTTTGTCCGATCTGGGTGCCACGTTTCAGATAGACCGTCTCAATTATACGCCCAATAAGATCAACGATATGAGTATGCCGCTCAACAGTTCGGCCGGGGAGCTTCTGGGCTATCTCAACTGGCAGGCGCGTCTTCCGGGGGCGCAGGCGGCGATAGCGGCCTCGTCAGACATCACGCAAATCGTGGTCCTGGCGGCTGCCCTGATCTTGCTGTTTATTCTTGTGAGTAGCGTGGGGCTGTATAAGCTTGCCAGGGGGGAAAGTCAGGCCCGGCTGGTGGCGCGAACGGACTGGCTAAGCCACTTACCCAACCGACGCGCGTTGATAGAAGCGCTGGATAAGGTCAGCCTGCGCGGCGATATTGACGTGAAAAGCGTGGTATTCATCGATCTTGATGGCTTTAAGGATGTGAACGATATCTATGGCCACAGCGTCGGTGACGACTTAATCATCGCCATTGCAAAAACACTGCGTGAACGGGTCCCGCCTGGCGGGATGCTGGCGCGTATGGGGGGTGATGAGTTTGCCATGACCATAGGTGGCGATCGCTCGGAGGCGCAGGCGTCAGCCTTTGCCGGGGCGGTGCTCGACTTCCTCAATAGCCCGATTCGCCTGGGGGAGCGCACGATTCATATCAGCGCCAGCATCGGAATTGCCAGTGGAACCTTAATTGAGTGCACCAGCTCTGAGCTGTTCCGTCGGGCCGATATTGCCATGTATCACGCCAAAATGACCGGAAAAGGGCGGGTTACACACTACGATGCAGAGCTCAACAGCGTGCGGGAACGGCAGCTGGCACTTGAAAACCAGATCCGTAGCGGTCTTGAACGTGATGAGTTTGAGGTCTGGTATCAGCCGATTATTGATGCGCGTAGCCAGAAAATGACCAGCGTCGAAGCACTTGTACGCTGGCCGCGCCGCCCGGAAGGGGAACTTGGCCCGGACACCTTTATTACAATTGCTGAAACCAGTGGCCTGATTTATAAGCTCGGTCAGTTTGTCCTGCACCGGGCCTGTAGCGATCTGGAGCCTTTTGGTGATTTAAAACTCTCCGTTAATATCTCTCCGGCGCAGTTCCGCGACCCTGAGTTTGAAGATAAGGTCGCCAACGTGCTGGATATCACCCATTTCCCGGCGAACAGACTCCAGCTTGAAGTGACGGAAACCTATGTTCTGGAAAACCCGGAGCGTGCACGTTCAGCGATAGTTAACCTGAAAGCGCTGGGTACGGCGGTTGCGCTGGATGATTTTGGCACGGGCTATTCAAGCATCGGCTATCTGCGCCGATTCAATTTCGACACCATCAAAATAGACAAATCGCTGGCCGGGCTGGTGGATAACGACGAACAGGCCGCCGCGCTGGTGAGTGGCACGGTGCGCATCGCTAACGCGCTGGGGATGGCGGTGGTGGCGGAAGGGGTGGAAAACGAAAAACAGATGAAACTCTTACGGCTGGCTGGCTGCGATCAGTTGCAGGGATTCTGGTTCAGCCAGCCGATGCCGATTGAGGCAATTATTGAGTTACGTCAGGTCAGACAGTGCTGACCTACTGCTGCGCCAGCGCTTCGAGTCTGTCGCGAAAACCGGTAACGGACAACGCGCGGTTATCGGCACGCCATCTGTCTTTAGCGGCAGGCGCAGAGCTTTGAACGCCAATCAGTTGCCAGCCGTTGTCTGTTTTCAGCATCAGCGGCGAACCGCTATCACCCGGTAAGGTATCGCACTGATGTGACAACACGCTGTTTTGCGCCCAGCCCGTGACAATACAATCCGCATGGGTGTAAAGCGAATCCAGGTGATCAACCGGGTAACCCGATTGTGTCACTTTGCGGTCAGCGGCCTTCAGCGCGGCAGTCAGTGCGGCTTTGTCACCGTCAAACAGCGGCAGCGGCGTAATGCCTGACGGCGGGTAACGTAACACCACCAGACCAAAATCCCAGGACGCCGCAGCTGGCGGCACAATCCATCCATCACCATCCGGTTTCAGGCGTTTGCCCAGTGACGGGTCGACCCGGCCTTCAATTCCGTGGATCTCATATCGCCACACCCCTTTTTGCGACACAAAGCGCAACGCAACGGCTTTATCCGGTTTGCCGTTTGGCGGTGTTAACAGGCAGTGGCCTGCGGTCAGTGCAAGCTGAGGGGTAATTAAGGTGGCAGTACATAAGTTGCCGCTGGCGGTTTCCAGCTGGCCAATAGCATCCCACGGGGGCTGAGTAGGGTTGGTAACACGCGTACGATCGTCATGACCAAAAAAAAGCGTCTTTACATCTTTGGCGCTCATGGTGTCATCGCCACCATCATCCGCATGTGAAAAGCCAGAAAAAAGAGTAAACGTTCCCAGTAACAACACTACAGATTTACGCATATCACACTCTGGTGGGGGTAATTATGATTATTAAAAGTGAACCCTATGAAAATACTATAGACGGGACGGCGTTAAAGTGGGAGTAAAATCAGCGTGCTACATTCAGGAAAGATAAAAGTGGCTTGCGATGAGCGCGCATAAAATAAGCAGAATAAGAATGAGCTCAAACCGATAGCGTCGCAGCATACGCCCTCCGGATAAAAAAACGGCGCTGTACCTTTCCGGTTCAGCGCCGGTTTACCAACGTGCCCCGAAGGGCACGGTTAAGCTTGTACTCTTACGCAGCTGGCTGTGCAGCTGGTTTAGCAGCTTCGTGTTTTACTGCTTTTTTGTGGTGCTTTTTAGCAGCCTGAGCTTTCTGCTCTACAGCCGGTTTAGCGGCTTTCTTGTGGTGCTTTTTAGCAGCCTGAGCTTTCTGCTCTACAGCTGGTTTAGCGGCTTTTTTGTGGTGCTTTTTAGCAGCCTGAGCTTTCTGCTCTACAGCTGGCTTAGCGGCTTTTTTGTGGTGTTTTTTAGCAGCCTGCGCTTTCTGTTCAGTTGGCGCTGCGGTTGCTGGAGCTGCTGCTTCTTTTTTCACAGCGGCTTTATGATGTTTCTTGTGGTGAACCGCTTTTGCTGGCGCTGCGGTGGTAGTTGCAGCCGGAGCAGCAGCTGGTGCAGGAGTTGCAGTAGTTTCAGCAGCAAATGCAGCAGAAGACAGACCCATAGCAGCGGCAACAACCAGAGCTAATACTTTATTCATTCTCATACCCTCGAATTTGGCTTTTCATTTAACCCCACTGCGGGGCCGTTGAAAGAACTATATCCCTGTAAACCCGAGGTTTCCGTGAGTGATTGGTATCGGCGTGTAACGTAATGTACAAAGGCAGGTACAAGGTGTACGAACAAGGCAGCACGCGCCTGTTCGTACACTGCGGGGCTATTTCTTCAGGGCGGCAAGGATGGCCGCGGGTGGCTGGCTGCCTACGATTGAACGTGATTCAGGTTCGATCACCACCATAATTGGCGTGATGCGGATACCCAGTCTTTCGGCCAGAGCGGATTGCCGCTCGACCAGCGCAGAACAGGCCGGAGTCGAGTCGTTATCGGGTAAAAAACCGGTCATCGCTTTTTGCAGACTTTTCACCTTATCGGCGGAACACCAGACGCGCCCCATGTCTTCAATCACAGAATCACGAATAGAGTCGGGGGCGACGGTCACAAACGACATCGTCAAACCGGCATCCGTATATTGCTTAACGTTTTTCACCACATTGCTACAGTAGACGCACTGGTTATCAATAAACACCAGCAGCTTGTACTTTTCAGCAGGAGCCTGAAACGTGATGGGCTGGAGGTCAGCCAGAGAGTGTGTAATATCGTCGTACGCTTCTTTTGGCGTGTTATCCGTGGCGGCGAAGGTACTCAGACTCGTCGCACACAGCATGGCTAAGGCCATCGTTTTCATTTTGCCTTTCATCATTCATCCCTTTATTTATTTTTTATGCCTGGCCTGATAACGGTGTATTTCTGGGCCAGAAAAGGAATTATGGCATTAAGCGCAAGCGTCAGGATATGCACAAAATCATATTCTTAGTGCGTAAATTAGGGGGGATGGCCGGAGCGAACTCCGGCAGAATGCATTACAGGTAACGCGCGGTCAGGTGTTCACGGAAATAACGGATATTCAGATCTTCCCCGGTCGCCTGGGTAATTAACTGCGAGGTGCTAAAGCGGCTGCCATGCTGCCAGATATTCTGGCGCAGCCAGTCAAACAGGGCAGAGAAATCACCGTCAGCAACCGACGCCTGAAGCCCGGGCAGTGCGGTTTTCGCCGCGTGGAAGAGCTGTGCGGCGTACATGGCACCGAGGGTGTAAGACGGGAAGTAACCAAAGCCGCCGTCGGTCCAGTGGATGTCCTGCATACAGCCATTGCGGTAGTTGTCTTTGGTGGACAACCCAAGCCAGGCCTGCATTTTCTCATCCCACAGAGCCGGGATATCATCGACTTCGATCTCACCATTAATCAGTGCGCGTTCAATCTCATAGCGCAGCACAACATGCGCCGGATAACTCACTTCATCGGCATCGACACGAATGTAGCCAGGCTTCACGCGCTGGTTCCAGGCAATAAAGTTCTCTTCGCTAAAGGCGGCCTGGCTACCGAAACGGGCATGTACGGCAGGAAGCAGATGTTTCAGGAATGCGTTACTGCGACCAAGCTGCATTTCAAAGAACAGACTCTGTGATTCGTGGATTGCCGTGGATCGCGCCTGTGCGATGGGTTGACCCGCCCAGGCACGCGGCAGGTTTTGCTCGTAGCGGGCATGACCGGTTTCGTGAACCACGCCAAACAGCGCGCTCAGCAGTTCGTCTTCATCATAACGCGTGGTGATACGCACATCCTCTGGCACGCCGCCGCAGAACGGGTGAGCGCTAACGTCCAGACGACCGGCGTTAAAATCGAAGCCGAGCATTTTCATGGCTTCCAGACCCAGCTCCCGCTGATCGGCGGTCGCGAAAGGGCCTTGTGGCGGGACAAACGACTGTTGGGACTGTTTTTCCACTACCTTCGCCAGCAGGTCTGGCAGCCAGGATTTCATGTCAGCAAACAGTACATCGAGACGGGCACTGGTCATGTCCGGCTCAAAAATATCCAGCAGGGCATCGTAAGGTGAGCAACCTTTCGCCTCTGCACGCAGGCGGGCTTCTTCCCGGCTCAGCCTGACCACTTCCTTCAGGTTTGCAGAAAAACCCTGCCAGTCATTTGCCGGACGCTGCGAACGCCAGGCGTGCTCACATTTACTGCCCGCCAGAGACTTCGCTTCCACAAGCGTTTCCGGCAGCAGTGACGCCTGCTGATAGTGGCGCGTCATTTCACGCAGGTTTGCCTGTTCCACGTCATTCAGATCTTCGCTTTGCGCTGCGGCCAGCCAGTCGCCCACTTTCTTGTCCGTCAGGATCTGGTGCTGCAAGACGCTCATCTCAGCCAGGGCTTCACCCCGGGCAGCACTGCCGCCTGGCGGCATCATGGTGAACATATCCCAACTGGCGATGGAGGAGAGATGCGAGAAGCGGGAGAGACGCTGGAAGGTGCGGGTGAGTTCCTGATAAGCAACATTTTTTGGCATAGTTATTGTTCTCGTTCGGTTTGATGTGTCCTGGGAGTTTAACGTGATTTTCAGAGGATTAATGCATTTTTGATACAAGGGGCGTGAAGCCCCTCGTCAGTTCAGTCGTAGAGCCATTTTCCTGCTTTTGCGGACTCTGCAAACATTCTTACGGTCAACGGGATGCGGTTTGCTTCTACTTCTTCCCGCTTTAACTTGAACCAGCGCTTTAATAAAGGTGTATTCTGCCAGGGGAAATAACGAGACCAATTCACACCAGACAAATCCACATTAAACTCTTTCTCGTACCGGTTTAATGCATCATGAAAGTCATCACCTGGAGAGCCGAATAAATCAGAATCGAGTTCCAGCAATATCTCATTCCAGTCATCGTCAAGTTCACGTGAAATTTCATCGTTGAACATATCAAGAACTTTAGAGGTAATTTCGTCAGTTAACATTAGAATGAGGTCCACTGTATACGGTCTTTAGGTCGTGCAATCAGGTTATATTTCTCCTGAGTGCGCGTCGAAATCCTGTAAAGGGAGGTAACTAATGATCCCCAACCCAACCAGGGACAATAGCGGGCAATAACAGCGGCAAGGCTGGTTGTTGTTCTCATCCTGACTCCCACCGGCGTTTTTACTCGAATTCCGAATGGGGTTTTAACATCCTTCAAAATCATTCGTGCGTACTTTGAAATTACGCTTGTTCCTTTAATGGCTGTCCCTGGCTTAGTTCGGGTACCTAGCCATGGTTGCCCACCCAAAATTGCCGCACCTGAAACGGCATCTATCCCTAATTCCAGGCAGAACTCCTCCAGAAAAATGATCTCGAGTAACTCACCCGGAGTGACGTTTGAATGGCCTCTGTAGAAGTAGGTTCCGTTAATCTCTTCGGTCGTATCCATACCAATACCCCAGTTAAGCCGTCGCCCGTTCATTCCATGCGTCAGAGAAAATAATATTGCCGTCGTTATGCTTCCACGTAATTTTCTCATAGCGCAATTCAACAGTTTCGAGGTGATTGTTATTGTTGTCGCCCGGAGCGGCCATGGCAGGTGATACAGAAACTATTCGCACGCCTTCCAGAAGAATATTGAAGTATTCCGCTTCCAGACCAGCGTCATTAATCTTATAGAACTTGAGTTCGGCTTTTTGCAGAGCCTGACCAGTGGCGACGGCTTTATAGAGATAGGGTGATGAGTAATCGAATTCCTTTACGATCATCATCGGAGAGTGGATACGTTTACCAGTAGGTTGACCTGTCAGGTTATCGGTTGGCGTCGAAAGATTATGATGAAACCCTTTGAACTCAATGCTGTATTCTCTGTGCTGCACATCACAACCGCCTTTGATAAGCGTGCCGCCATCATCGTACAACCACATATTGCCTGGAATAGCCATGTCAAAATCCCTCTTTATGCCATAAAGAAGACAAGCTTAGGGAAAGAGGATATGACGGGTATATGTACGAAATAGCTATAATGCGTTGATTATACTTAACGTTGAATTAAGTAAAATTAATCTGGAAAAGATAAACCCCGCATAATCGGTTATACGGGGTCATTGAGGAACATTATTTCAAACGCCGGTGAAGGCTACTCCCCACCAGCAGCGCCATACACAGCATCAGCGCAATAAACCCGCCCACACCGTTCCAGCCGTAGTTATGCCAGAACACACCGCCGAGCGTCCCGGCGATACTGGATCCCAGATAATAGCTGAACAAGTACAGCGATGAGGCCTGGCCTTTGGCGCGGCGCGCGCGTGGGCCAATCCAGCTGCTGGCGACCGAGTGTGCGGCGAAGAAGCCTGCGGAGAAGAGCAGCATCCCGGCGAAAATCATCCACAGCGAGGAGAACAGCGTCATCAGCAGACCGAGCAGCATCACGCCTGTTGAGACCAGCATAACCGGGCCACGTCCAAAGCGCGCGGTCATCGCCCCGGCTTTGGGTGAGCTCCAGGTGCCGGTGAGATAGGCGACAGAGAGCAGGCCGACCACTGCCTGGCTAAGATGCCACGGAGAGAGCATCAGCCGATAACCAATATAGTTGAACAAGGTCACGAACGAACCCATCAACAGAAAGCCGGTCAGGAACAGCCGCGGCAGCCCTTTATCGCGCCAGTGCAGACGGAAGTTGATAAACAGCGTTTTCGGACGCAGGGACGTCGGGCGGAAATGGCGTGATTCAGGCAGAATTTTCCAGAACATCAGCGCAGAGGCCAGGGCAAAGCAGCCAATGACCGCCAGCGCAATACGCCAGTTAAAGAAGTCCGTAAACACCCCGCTCAGCAAGCGTCCGCTCATTCCACCGATCGAGTTACCGCTGATATACAGCCCCATCGAGAAGGCCACAAAACTGGGGTGGATCTCTTCGCTGAGGTAGGTCATCCCGACCGCAGCGACCCCGCTAAGCGATAAACCAATCAGGGCACGCATCACCAGGATGCCGTGCCAGCTGGTCATCATGGTTGAAAGCAGCGTACAGACGGAGGCCAGCATTAATGCCGTTACCATAACCTGCTTGCGGCCAATGGCATCTGAAAGTGGCCCGGTAAACAGCAAACCGATAGCCAGCATCCCGGTGGAAATTGAGAGCGAAATACTGCTGCTGGCAGGGGATACGCCAAATTCATGGGACAAGACCGGCAGAATAGGCTGAACGCAATACAGCAGGGCAAAGGTTGCCAGGCCTGCTGAGAAGAGCGCCAGCGTGACGCGCATAAATTGAGGAGTACCACGTTTAATGAACTGAACCGGCTGTGATGCTGGGGGTAAATCATCGATATCGCTTGCCGGCGCGATATCAATGGTTGTTGTACGACTCACACAGTTTCCTTGCTTAAACATCCCCGTGATTGGCTGGTGACGGGTATGACCACATGATCAGGGTAGGAAAATGTAAATATTCTGTCTAATATATTAATAATCTCAAATGATACTTTAAAAATATGAATATCGAACTGCGTCACCTGCGCTACTTTATTGCCGTGGCAGAAGAGCTGCATTTTGGTCGCGCTGCTGCCCGTCTGAATATCTCCCAGCCACCGTTAAGCCAGCAAATTCAGATCCTGGAGCAGCAAATTGGGGCGCGCTTACTGGCACGGACCAACCGCAGTGTGAGCCTGACGGCAGCGGGGAAACAGTTTCTTGTCGATAGCCGCCAGATCCTGAGCATGGTCGATGACGCTGCCGCCAGGGCAGAGCGACTCTACCTGGGGGAGGCCGGTGAACTGCGCATTGGTTTTACCTCATCCGCCCCCTTTATCAGCGCGGTATCGGCCACGCTTTCGTCGTTTCGCCGTCATTTCCCGGATGTCCATATTCAGACCCGTGAAATCAACACCCGCGAACAAATCGCCCCGCTGAATGAAGGCTCGCTTGACCTGGGCCTGATGCGAAACACCCAGCTGCCGGACTCGCTTGAATGGCAGGTTATCCTGCGTGAGCCGCTGATGGCGATGATCCCGCATGATCACCCGCTGGCCTCGCGCGCCACGGTATCACTGGCTGAACTGGCTAAAGAGCCGTTCGTCTTTTTCGACCCGCAGGTAGGAACCGGGTTATATGACGACATTCTGGGGCTGATGCGTCGTTACGGTCTTACCCCGACAATTACGCAAGAAGTGGGCGAGGCGATGACCATTATCGGCCTGGTAGCCGCCGGGCTTGGCGTTTCTATCCTTCCAGCTTCGTTTAAGCGGGTACAGTTGCGGGAAATGCGCTGGGTGGCCATTGAGGAGGACGATGCCATTTCTGAGATGTGGCTGGTATGGTCAAAACACCGGGAACTCAGTCATGCGGCACAGCGTTTCAAAACGCAGCTGATGACGGCTTCGCGGGGGCGAAATGTTTAAGGAAAGCGGGAAAAAATGTGCAGTAAATCACATGGCTAAGTAAATATTTGACGAGCACCATTGAAGTGCTTCACCATAGCCCACAGTTTATTTCGAAGCTCGAAAATAAGGGAGTACGAGGTGGTTGCTGATAGTCAGCCAGGGCACATTGATCAGATTAAGCAGACCAACGCTGGCGCGGTTTATCGCCTGATTGATCAGCTTGGTCCGGTTTCGCGTATCGATCTTTCGCGCCTGGCACAACTGGCACCTGCCAGTATTACCAAAATTGTTCGTGAAATGCTGGAAGCACATCTGGTTCAGGAGACCGAAATTCAGGAGCCGGGCAGCCGTGGCCGCCCTGCGGTGGGGCTGGTGGTGGAAACCGAGGCGTGGCACTACCTGTCGCTGCGTATCAGCCGTGGCGAAATTTTCCTCGCCCTGCGCGATCTGAGCAGCAAACTGGTGGTTGAAGACCGCCTGGAGCTGCCGCTTGATACCGAACAGTCACTTCTGGACGCGATCCTCACGCATATTGACCAGTTCTTTATTCGCCATCAGCAGCGTCTTGAGCGCTTAACGGCGATTGCCATCACCATGCCGGGTATCATCGACACGGAAAACGGGATTGTGCATCGGATGCCGTTTTACGATGGCGTCAAAGAGATGCCGCTTGGCGAAGTGCTGAAAAACCATACCGGCGTGCCGGTCTATATTCAGCACGATATCAGTGCCTGGACGATGGCAGAGGCGCTGTTTGGCGCATCCCGCGGCGCACGCGACGTTATTCAGGTGGTTATCGATCATAACGTGGGAGCCGGAGTCATCACTGATGGTCGTCTGCTTCATGCCGGTAGCAGCAGCCTGGTGGAAATTGGCCATACTCAGGTCGATCCCTATGGTAAGCGCTGCTACTGCGGTAACCACGGATGCCTGGAAACCATCGCCAGCGTTGAAAGCGTGATGGAACTCGCGCAGGTGCGACTGAGCCAGTCGATGAGTTCTACGTTGCATGGCCAGCCGTTAACGGTTGATGCCCTGTGTGCGGCGGCGAGGCAGGGCGATCTGCTGGCAAAAGATATCATCACCGGTGTGGGCAATAACGTCGGCCGCATTCTCGCCATCATGGTGAATTTGTTTAACCCGCAAAAGATATTGATTGGCTCACCGCTCAGCCAGGCGGCGGACATCCTGTTCCCGGCTATTTCAGATTGCATTCGCCAGCAGTCACTCCCTGCATACAGTAAGAATATCGTGGTCGAAAGCACCCAGTTCTCGAACCAGGGAACCATGGCCGGTGCGGCGCTGGTAAAAGACGCCATGTACAACGGTTCGTTACTGATTCGTTTGCTCCAGGGCTAACTCATTTCCACAGATGTAAGAAAAATTGCGCTATCTCAAGCCGGGTAGCGTATGCATCCCTTAGACTTCCCTCACTGAATTATTTACCTGGTTTATATTTTCGAGGCATCACCAAGAGGTGGGATGAGTCATGCTTAAGCGTTTCTTTGTAACGGGTACTGATACCTCTGTCGGCAAGACCGTTGTGTCCCGTGCTTTGCTGCAAGCCCTGGCGGCAAACGGTAAACATGTAGCAGGGTACAAACCGGTCGCAAAAGGCAGTAAAGAGACGCCTGAAGGACTGCGTAATAAAGATGCGCTGGTCCTGCAAAGTGTCTCAACGCTGGAATTGCCGTATCACGCCGTAAATCCTATCGCGTTAAGCGAAGATGAGAGCAGCGTGGCGCACAGCGGCCTTATCAATTACACCCTGTTGTCCGACGGACTGGCAAACCTGAGTGAAAAGGTTGACCACGTTGTTGTCGAGGGGACGGGCGGCTGGCGCAGCCTGATGAATGATTTGCGCCCGCTGTCAGAATGGGTTGTTCAGGAACAACTGCCGGTCATTATGGTGGTGGGCATTCAGGAAGGGTGCATCAACCATGCATTGTTGACAGCACAGGCGATTGCCAATGACGGCCTGCCATTGATGGGGTGGGTAGCAAACCGCATCAATCCGGGGTTGGCGCATTACGCTGAAATTATCGATGTGCTGAGCAAAAAACTGCCTGCGCCATTAGTTGGCGAGTTGCCGTATCTGCCCCGTGCCGAACAGCGCGAGCTATCGCAGTATATCAATCTCTCCGCGCTCGGTAGGATGTTGTCCGTAGATAGAGTCGTGGCGTAACGTTCTCGACAGCACCGAGGCAATCACACACGCAACCAGTAAACCGGGCAGCAGCGAATACTGTCCGGTCATTTCACAGACCATCAGTGCCGACATAATCGGTGCATGTGTGGTGGCCGCCAGCAGCGTTGCCATTCCCGCCAGCCCCAGCAAAATCGCGGTTTCTGAACCGGGAAACCATAGCGCGAAGATCTGCGCAAACAGCATTCCTGTCGCCATACCGACGAACAGTGTCGGGGTGAACACCCCGCCCGGCGCGCCCGAACCGCTGCTTGCCAGCACCGCCAGCAATTTGCAGATAAAGACCCCGGCAATTACCGCCAGCAACGGCGGGGAGAGCAGAAATGCCTGTACCACGCTGTAACCATTGCCCCAGACTTTTGGCGTCAGTAGCGACAACAGCCCGACAATCAGGCCGCCAAGCGCAAGCTGGAACGGCGGCGAGAGCTTGAGCCGCAGAAAAAGAGCGTGGCTGGCGTTCATCAGCCACATCAGCAACGGGCCACACACGCCCGCCAGCAGTCCCATCCCCAGCATGAGCGCATAATCAACGGCGGTCAGCGTGTCGCTAAGATGCACCTCATAGAGCGTACTGGCACCCGGGCTGAGCAGACGCGTGGTGAGCAATGCCACAACGGCCGCAATCACCACCGGACCAAGTGAGGCCAGCATCAGCGTGCCAAACAAAATCTCCGCGATGAACAGGCTTCCGGCCAGCGGCGCATGGTAGGCGCTGGCCATCCCGGCCGCGGCACCGCAGGCAATCCACAATTTCCATTCTGATTTCGGGGTGAAGCGTTGGGCAAAAAACGATGCGGCGAGCGCCGCAAGCAGGATCATCGCGCCTTCACGGCCAATGGCGCTGCCGCTGGATACCACCAGCAAAGATGCCAGCGATTTAACAAGGCTGGCGCCGTAGTCGAACTGCCCGTCACCCGTTTCGAGGGCTTCCATGTAATCGGTGGGCGCCTGAGGGCGTTGTGCGGTCAGCCGTTGCCATCCCCACAGCAATAACCCCGCCGCCAGCCCACCCAGTGCCGGCGTGAGTGCCCGTCTCAAGGGGGAAAGTGCGCCCGCAGCATTCACCAGGCTGCCGCTCTGGTTAGCCAGAAACAGCCATTCAAGCAGAAACATCGCGTGGCGAAAAACAGCAACAGCCAACGCGGCCAGCACGCCTGTAAGAGTGGCAATCAGGAACCGGCGAAACATGGCGCGAATGTCGGGGTAAGTATGAAGACGTTGCATGGGGCACGCGTAAACGGGAAAGATACAATATTGTGATGGGAAATCGCGAGGTTAGCAAAAGGTATGCGTGCGAAAAAAGGCCGGGCATTGCCCGGCCTGGTATCAGCTCTCGCTAGAAATATTCAGCGCCCGACGTGTGCGCCCTGAGCTCAGGTACTCTGCAATGTAATCCTGAGAAATTTCTCCGTTATAGCGCCCATCTTCATCGACAATCGGCATCCAGCTGGCGTTGCTCTCATACAGACGAGATAACACCACGCGCAGGTTATCTTCGGCTTTGCCCGTCATGCGGAACGGGTGCAAGATATCGCGGCACGTTCCGCTGGTGTTCCGCGCTTCACGGCGCTTCACAAAGCCCAGCGGTTTACCCTGGTCATCCACCACGGTAATGGCGCGGATATCGTTGTCATCCATTGTGGCAAAGGCTTCTGGCAGTGGCGTCGCTTCACGCGCCGTGATGGTAGGCTGCTGATCGGTTACATCACCGGCAGAAACCAGCAGCAGGCGTTTCAGGGTTCTGTCCTGCCCGACAAACGAGCCAACAAACTCATTCGCCGGTTTCGCCAGCAGCTCGTCCGGGCTGGCGCACTGAACTATCCGCCCCTGACGGAAGACGGCGATCCGGTCGCCAAGTTTTAGCGCTTCATCGATATCGTGGCTCACCAGCATTACCGTCTTTTTCAGCTTACGCTGCATCTCCAGGAACTGATTCTGGATCACCTCACGGTTAATCGGGTCGACGGCGCCGAAAGGTTCATCCATCAGCAACACTGGCGGATCTGCCGCCAGAGCGCGGATCACCCCGATACGCTGCTGTTGCCCGCCGGACATCTCACGGGGATAGCGGTTCAGGAACTTATGCGGATCCATCGCCACCATGTCCATCAGCTCTTGCGCGCGGGTTTTACAGCGGGTTTTGTCCCAGCCCAACATGCGCGGCACCACGGTAATGTTCTCTTCAATGGTCATATTCGGGAACAGACCGATTTGCTGGATGACGTAACCAATGTTGCGGCGCAGGGTGACGGTATCCATGGTGCTGGTGTCTTCGCCGTTGATGAGGATCGTCCCGCTGCTGGGGGTTATCAGGCGGTTAATCATCTTCAGGGTTGTGGTTTTCCCGCACCCGGAAGGGCCAAGCAGGACGCACATTTCCCCTTCGGGGACATTCAGGTTGACGTTGTCGACAGCCTTCACGGTCAGCCCTTCTTTCTGTGAAAAGTGTTTGCTGAGATTTTCCAGTTTTATCATTATCGAATCCCCTTTGGAGTCAGCACGACCTGGAGGCGATGCAGCAGCCAGTCGAGCACAATCGCTAAAAGACAAATCATCAGTGCGCCCGCAATCAACATTCGGATATCGCTGCCGCCAATGCCGTTAAGCAACAGCAGGCCCAGCCCGCCCGCGCCGATGACGGCGGCAATCGCCATGACCCCAATATTCATCACCACGGCGGTGCGGATCCCGCCGAAAATCACCGGCAGCGCCATTGGAATTTCGACCCAACGCAGGCGCTGCCAAAAGGTCATACCGATGCCACGTCCTGCTTCCCGCAAGCCCGGCGGCAGGCTGTCGAGCGCGGTATGGGTGTTACGCACAATCGGCAGTAACGAGTAGAGGAACACCGCCGTAATAGCGGGCAGGGCACCAATACCCTGACCGATCAGCGAAAAGAGCGGGATCATCAGGCCGAACAGGGCAATAGAAGGAATCGTCAGCACAAGAGTGGCAACACCGAGTACGGGCGTGGCCAGCCATTTATGGCGGACAATCAAAATACCCAGCGGCACGCCCGTGATGATGGCTAAGCCAACGGCGAGCGCCACCAGCCACAGGTGCTGTAGCGTCAGGGTTAACAGGTAGCTCCAGTTATCAAGGATGTAATGAACGGTATCCATAGCGCCTCCTACAGCATCTGTTTGCTACGCAGGAAATCACGGGCGACCTGCTGCGGTGACTGATGATCGATATCCACTTTTTTATTCAGTTCGGTGATAACGTCGTTGTTGAGCTGGCCCGAAAGGGTATCCAGCGCCTCTTCCAGCCCGGGATTGGCCGCCAGCGTGTCTTTGCGCACCACAGGGGTCACCGCGTAGCTCGGGAAGAAGCCTTTATCGTCTTCCAGTACCTTGAGGTCAAAACCCTTCACGCGCCCGTCGGTGGTGTAAATCAGCCCGGCATCGACAAAGCCATCGCGCACGGCGTTATAAACCAGCCCCGGATCCATCTGACGGATTTGCGGGCGATCCAGCGCCATGTTGTACGCTGCCTGTAGGGGCTTCATCCCGTCGCTGCGCCCGGCAAATTCCAGGTCTAAACCCAGCAGCCAGTTGTTGTCCGGGTCGGTTTTTCGGATCTGCTCAATCTTAGCCACTAACTCCGACAGGGTATTGATGTGCTCGGCCTCGGCGCGCTTACGCTGCATGGCAAAGGCGTAGGTGTTGTTCATATCCGCGGGTTTGAGCCAGACCAGACCGTGCTTCGCGTCCAGGCGTTTTACCGTCTCGTAAGATTCCTGCGGCGACATGCGTTTGTTGATGTGGTTAAAGATGATGAGGGACGTACCTGTGTACTCCCAGGTCATATCAATCTGCTTATTGATCATCGCGTTACGGGAAATCACCGTTGCGATATTGGTTTGCGGCTGCACCTGAAAGCCCTTCTTTTGCAGGTACTGCACCGTCATGGCCGACAAAATGTGCTGCTCGGTAAAGCTCTTGGTCGCCAGAATCAGCGGCGCGGCGAGCGTCTGGCTGGAAAAAAGCGCCGCAGCACAGAGCGCCGTGAGGCCGGAAAGTAATCTCATAAAAGCTCCTTGTTATTGTTATCGAGCGAGATGCGGACTCATCACGCGACCCAGTGCAGCCAGCAGGGTATCGAGGATAAGGGCGAACAGGGCGGTGGCCGCTGCGCCTAAAATTAGCGTCGGGAAATCGTTAAGGTAGATGCCGGGAAAAATCAGCTCACCGTAGCTGCTGGCACCAATCAGGAAGGCCAATGGTGCCGTACCTACGTTGATCGCTGTGGCAATGCGAATACCGGAGAGCATCACCGGCCAGGCGTTGGGGATTTCGACCTGAAGCAGACGTTGCCGCCGCGTCATTCCGATGCCGTTCGCGGCTTCCAGCAAGGACGCTGGAACCGAGCACAATCCGGCGTAGGTGTTTCGCACAATCGGCAGCAGAGACGCCAGGAACAGCGCGATAACGGCAGGTTTATCGCCAATGCCGATCACCACCATCGCCAGTGCCAGAACGGCCAGCGGCGGCAGGGTATTGCCCACGTTAAAGATTTGCATCACGTATTCTGCTATCCCGCGTGCTGCGGGGCGACTCAGCAAGATCCCGCCTGGGATGCCAATCAGCAGAGCGAAGAACATCGACGAGAAAACCAGTATCAGGTGCTGCTGCCCGAGGTAGAGCAAATCAACCTGGCGCGCTTTGATTGTCTCAAGCCCAATGCCCCAGATCAGAAGAGCAAGGACAGCGATAATGGCGGCGATAAAAAGCAGAGAACGTTTTAGTAATGACGCGTGCATTGCGGTGTGTCTCCCTGTGCTCATGCGTTATAGCAACCACAGGTTGCCTGTTGTTATGCCATGTTTTGGCAGGGGTAGATGAGCTATAGCAAGTGACCGGGAAGGGTTCCAGCGAAGAGGGGAAATCAGTAACCCTATGATTAATGAGTAAACCTTGTGTCAGGCCAGATGAGGTAAGGGCTGGCTATGGGAGAGACAGAATAGTCCTAAAGACGAAAATGAAATGTGACACCGTCACATATTGGGCCGCGAGCCCGGTGTGCGGGCGACGCGGTTTACCTTACAACGTGCCGGACTTGTTCCATTCCTGCCTGATTTTCTCCAGCCCTTCACGGTAGGTGGTGACGGCGAAATCGGGGAAGCGCTGTTTAAATTTTGCTGACTCAAACAGGTTATCAAACTCATACCTCGGCAGCAGTTCGCGTATTTCACGGGCACCCTTCGAAACGACTCCTGCCACAGTAAACGCCAGTTTACTGATGACGCTGTAATCCGCCTGCTGGCCGAAGATGTCACAGGCGAGCGTGACAAATTGCTGGTAGGTAAGACGGTCATCGCAGCAGGGCAAATGCCAGCTCTGACCGTAGGCGTCGGGCGTATTGCCCAGCACGGCCAGCGCGCGGCTGGCGTCAGGTGTCCAGATGAGCGTGCGGAGTTTATCGTCACGTACCGGAACGCGCGGCTGTTTGCCGCTTTTGAGTTTGTCGAGGATCAGCGCATTGGTGAAGCTTTGCGTCTTTCCGGGCCCGTAAAACTCGGGCGCACGTCCGATAAGAACGGGGATCTCTGCACGTTTCATCTCATCAAGCACTCTGTCTGCCATCTCTGCCCGCACTTTTCCTTTTCGCCCGCGCGGGGCAAAGCATGTCTCTTCGGTTTGCGGTGCGTTGCTCTGGGGGTACATATAGGTATTGTCAAAATAGACGAATTTGGCCCCGGCCATTCGGGTGGCTTCAAGTGCGTTTCTCAGCATGTCCGGGAACTGACGCTCCCACAGGGCGGAGTCGGGCGGCAAACCGGCGGCAAAATAGACCGTATCACTGCCTTTCACCGCGTTCCGGGTTTGCTGCGCATCGAGCAGATCGGCGGCGAACGTCTCATCGCTGTCGTTAACTTTCTGCGGATGGCGGCTGACCAGTCGCAGGTCATCGGTGTAATCGCGCTTTAACTCGCGGGCCAGTTCGCGGGCAATTTGCCCGCTGGCGCCCAGAATGGTTTGCATTTCAGCTCCTCAGTGAAGACTCATTTTGCGATCGTCAGTTGACCGTGCAAAAAGTATAAGTTTAAAGTTAACTTTAAGGTCAACAGGCAAGGGCAGAGGAAATGAAAATTGGCGAGCTGGCAAAAATCACGGGAATTACACCATCGCGAATTCGTTTTTACGAAGCGGAAGGCCTGCTTCCCAGGCCCTCGCGACAAGGCAACGGGTATCGCACCTATTCTGCGCAAGCGGCAAATCTGCTGAAGATTATCGACAACGCGCAGCGCACCGGTTTTTCGCTTGAGCAAATTCGCCGCTTTCTGCCACAACCGCAAAAACAGTGGGATCATGAGGGACTGATCCAGTCCCTGAACACACGTATTGCGGAAATTGAGACGATGCAAAAACAGCTCGAGGAGAACAAACAAGCGTTGCTGAGCCTGGTCGGCAGTATTGTTAACCGGCCTGACGAGACTTCCTGTGACGACAATATGCAACGTTTGCTGGGGCAGTTGCTTTAACCCCGCAACGTGAGCCGGCGCATAAGCCTTACACCATTCCGTTATTGCCGTGGCGTAAAAATGCCGGACGCTGGTTAAGGCGCGCAAACCAGGCATCGATGGCCGGGACAGAAGGGTGCTCGAACGGCGTCATTTTCCAGCGGTTTACCGACAATCCCAGCACGATATCCGCAAGGGTAAAGGTATCGCCCGCCGCCCACGCCCCTGTGCGCTGGAGCTGTTGTTCAAGGATGCCAATGCAGTGGTTCCATTCTTTAATGCCTGCGGCTATGCGGTCTGGGTCGTTATAGTCCGGGTTCTTACGTGCCAGCGCCGGGAAGACGTAGCGCCAGGCGTTGTTGAATTCTGTGGCTTGCCAGTCCATCCAGTGTTCAACATTCGCGCAGGCTTTTGGATCAGAAGGTAGCAAGTCGTTGCGCCCGGCTTTGCGCGCCAGATAGCGGCAAATGGAGTTGGATTCCCACAACACAAACTCGCCATCAATCAGCACCGGCACCATCGCGTTCGGGTTCAGGGCGCGAAATTCTTCCGTTTCCGTCGAGGCAAAACCGATGCCGAAATCTTCCTGTTGATAGTCCAGCCCGGCTTCTTCACAGGTCCAGAGTACTTTGCGAACGTTTATCGAGGTGGTTTTGCCGAGGATCTTGAGCATGGAGCAGGTGTCCTTTAGAGGATGAATTAATGTGAACAATACGCCAGATTGCGTTTTTGCCACAAAGACGCACAGCTACCAGAAATGGCGGTGCGTGAGTTTAAAGAAACATTCACGGCACTCAGCAGTAACGGGCCACTCATTACAAAGATGCTCTGCCAGCCGGAATGGTCGAATACCCTGCCGACCACTGCGCCGCGCTGGTGATCAGTTGGGGGATTTTCATCGTCAATGACCAAAAGGAAATGTGTCGCCATGGAACACTATTGATTGACTAATTACTCTTTTTTATTCCGAAAATCATCCTCATAAAATGTCTATAAAAGATCGCCGCAAGTGGTGATCTTTATGTTTTATCCTGTCAGCACACACACTGTGCAAGTCAATTTCTGTTAGACGCCTCACACTGAAACATGACTAACATCAAACTTTGTAGTGTTTTATTTGCACTTCAAATAAAGTCTGAGATTGCGTATTTTTACATCAATTTTAAAAAATTAACCAGATTAAAACAAAGACCGGAAGCTTATAGGGAGCGCATTGCTGCTGGCTAAAATTACTGGAAACTGGACTTCACAGGGCTTAAAGATGAAGGCTGCGAAGCACTGGAGAGTGGTAATCAGGTGTTACGAAGTGTTGCAGTACGCGGCATTTGGCAGACTATTAGACATTTAACAGTCTAATTGGTCACATTAAAATATAGATTTGAACAAACAATAGTCACCAGTATTACTATTTTATATTGACTTTAATGTGGCTTTCATTTGAAGGGTTTTGTGATATATAAATGAATTATATTCAAGACTATCTTAACAATTTTAAAACACTTTTGTGTGTTGACATGTTTCCACAAAAGCCTCAATTTCCAATCCCGAAATGCGAATACGGTTCAACAGCAGCACGATGAGGCGCTGTATGAAGCAGTCCGGGTGTTGTCGTTCCAGCACCGGAAATCACGGCAGGAAATTGTCGGAGAGGCGCTCGAGTTACTCAGAGTGAAGTACGGCGAGGTTTCCCTCGCCGTAGATAAAGTAAAGCAATAACCCCCTCGTCGCCAAACTAGATGGGTTATCGCAAACACCAATCAACTCAATTATAACAGGCTTAAAGTGAAAAAAACGTTACTTGCAACGGTAGTATTGACCACCATCACATCCCAGGCTGGCGCTGCCACCCAGGAAGAGGCGCGTACCATCGGTGAAGGCTATCAACACGCCGTTCGTTTCAACATGACCGACGTTCATAACCCTGACACCCTGATCGACGCTCACAAGCTGGCGCATAACCCGCTGTTCGCGGGTAAAGAGGTCGGCCAGAAAGCGCAAGAGCTGATGACTCACATCTACGATGCGAAAGCAGAGCAGGAGGCACACTGGCTGACACGCAATCAGCAGACTCCTGCGACCCCGGTCATTAAAGTACCTCAGCTGGAAGCGCCATACTCTCACCCTGAGCTGTTGGCTCCGCAGGCAGCACCAGTTAAAACCCCTGTTGCGCAAGTGCAGCAGACCCCTGTTAAACCAGCAGCCCCTGTCGCTCAGCCTCACCTGATTCCGACCGTTCAGCAGCAGACCCCTGTTAAGCAGGCTGTACCGACTGCACAACCGCAGCTGATCCCAACCGTACAGCAGCAGATTCCTGCGCGGGCAAAAGCTCCTGAGCTGAATCCACAGCCGAACCGCGCTATTCCGGCTAAACAGGGCGAAACGCCAGAATACGCGAAGCAGCTTATTCCTACACTGACCCCAGACCATGCCACCCCGTCTGTTATCCAGCAGACCCCGGATAAACCTGTTGCAGCAGCGCCCACCCTGCACCCGCAGCCGACTAAAGCACAGTTCACCCCAGATCCAATCCCTAACGAAGGCCTGGCTCACGCTGTTCGCTACAACATGACTGACGTGCATAACCCGGACACTCTTATCCACGAGGAGAAGCTGGCGCATAACCCGCTGTTCGCTGGTAAAGACGTTGCACAGAAAGCACAGGATCACGTTGCTAAACTGATGGCTATCAAGCTGGAACAGGAAAGTCACTACGAAGCGCGTCAGGCGACTGGCTCACAGGAGGATGATGCACAGAGTGCGGCTATCTTCCAGGGGGCTGCTGTTGTGCTGGCTAAGCCAGCGGCAGCGCCTGCCGCCGCTGCCGCGATTCCGGCTGCACCAGCTATCGATCCAACAGTACAGACCGCACTCGATGAGAAAGCAGACAAAACCGATCTGGCATCGTTGAGAACGCAGTTCAACGGCGCCCAGGTTAGCCGCATTAAGAACGAAGCAGATTTGGGTAATCGTCTCGATACCGTTGAATCTAATGCTGCCGCAGCGAAAACCGCGCAGGTAACGCGCGATGACGACCAGGACATCCGTTTCAACAAGCAGAAAGCAGCTCAGGCAGCAGTTGACGGCAAGCAGGACGGCGAAATCAACAAAGCAGCTGTTGCAGCTGTGAAAGAGTTCAACCGCGCTACTGTTGCTGAGCAAGCGCTTTCTGACCGCGTTGATGACCACGAAAACCGCATTCACACCCTGGAAACCGCACCTAAGCCGCAGGACGGCAAAGACGGTGTGAATGGCGCTAACGGTGCTGACGGGAAAGATGGCGCGCAAGGTCAGAAAGGCGACAAAGGCGACAAAGGTGATCGCGGTGATCAGGGCATCCAGGGTCAGCAGGGCGCAACAGGTGCGGCTGGTCAGAAGGGTGACAAAGGCGACGCTGGCGCGAAAGGCGACAAAGGTGATCGCGGTGATCAGGGCATCCAGGGTCAGCAGGGCGTAACAGGTGCAGCTGGTCAGAAGGGTGACAAAGGCGATACCGGGGCAACTGGTGCGGCTGGTCGCGACGGTAAAGACGGCCTGAACGGTGCCGATGGTAAAGACGGTGCTCAGGGTCCTAAAGGCGACAAAGGCGATACTGGTGCAGCGGGTAAAGATGTGGATCCGACGGTAGTCAACCAGCTTAAAGACGGCATCAAAACCAACGAGGACGCCACTAAAGCCAATAAGGCCATCATCAGCCAAAACGAAGCTGAGATCGCAGCTACCGTGCTGAAAGCTAACGCCAACGAACAAGGTGTTGCCGCTAACAGCAAAGGCGTTGCTACCAACAGAGATGGCGTACAGAAAAACGCAACTGCTATCAAGCTGCATGAGGATCATGTACAGACGCTGGCTCAAGGGGAGTTGTCTGTTGGCCGTCTGGCTGTACAGAACAACAAGGCTCTGACCAAACAGGTACAGGACTTCACCACCCTGCAAACCGAAGTTAAGCAGAAGGTTGACACCACCGTTTACCAGCAGCGCTCCGCAGTGGTAGACCAGCGCTTTGCAGATACCGATGCGCGTATCCACCAACAGAAACTGGAGCAGGACAAAACCAACCAGAAGGTAGCCGCGAACAGCAAAGAGCTGGCGAACCATGAATCGCGTATTACCGACCTGGAAGCCAACAACAAGACCAACTTTAACAAGCTGCAAAACCAGCAGAACAAAGACCGTAATGAGTTCCGAGCGGGTGTGGCAGGTGCTGTCGCACTGACCCAGATCCCGCAGGTTCAGGCTGACCAGACCGGCAACTTTGGTATGGGTGTCGGCACGTTCAACGGCGAGAATGCTATCGCCGCTGGTATCAGCACTCGGCTGTCTACCTCCGTTACCCTTAAATCCGGTCTGAGCTGGGACACCCAGGGCAACGTCGGCGCTGGCGCTGGTATGGCTGTAGGCTGGTAACGATGTGCGTAAACCTGTACGACAACGCGCGACGCTACGGTGACGGCAAAAAGTGATACCAACGGGCAGCGAAAGCTGCCCTTTTTAAGGAAGAGAAATGAAACGCTATATTATTTCCGTACTGTTGGCATTAACTCTGATCGGCTGTGCTGTTAAGCAACACGACACCCTGGGCGATGAACTCTCTCAGTTTCGCGCCACTCGCTCGTTCTATAACAAAGCACTCCTGCGCTGTAACTACCTGGTTACAGAGAAGTATCACAGCCGTCTTTATGGCTTTACACCTCTTGAAGGTGCTGAGCGCCGGGAAGTTGAAGCCGCAGCACGCGCTGATTACGCGACTTGCGCAACCAATTACAACCGCAAAGCCACCGCTTTATGGGAAGCACAATCCCCGGAAGTCCACGCCTTTTATAAAAAAAGCAGTGCCGAACTCCATCAGGAGTTTGAGCGGGTAAAAGCAGAAGCACAACGATAAGAATTCGCTCCATGAAAAAACTGATGTTAGCACTATAGGAAAACACGCTGAACACGCTGCTGAAACAGTTTTGTGAAACCCGCACGCTCTCAAATTATCGCTATTGAAAAAGAAGCTAACCGCTAAGGACTGACCATGAAAAAATTGATGATTGCACTCACGCTGGCGACCGTCGCCGCAGCCCCGGCTCACGCCATCAGTGCCAAATACCGCGAGCAGCTGGAGCGCTCCGGTTGTAATGAAATGAACGCCGGATCTACCTGCGATATCCACAAAACCCCGGCCCAGAATGCTGCAGCGGAGAAGAAAAGCCAGGACTTCACCAAATTCAAAGGCACTTACTCAGTGTTTGCCGCAAACGGCCAGCGTCTCGGTAATCGGGTGATTGTCGTGGAGCCGCACGAGGTTCGTTATGACGGTCATCTGGCAGAGCGCCCGCGCGTGATTAATGGCGTACTGCTGTTCAGTGTCGACCTGGCACAATACTCAATCACGGGTACGCGCGGGAGCGAACTGGGTACCTGGCTGGATGACCGCACTAATACTGGCGGCACCATTGGCCATTAACCACAATCGCTAAACAAGCAGACAATCTGTGACTTAAAAGAGATAACCCAATCTTGTCGTTCACCAATATGGCCCGTCATCTTTGCCATAAAGTTCATCAATATAATTATGGGTCCTTCACACAAATATGAGGTGGTGCTCATTTTATGAACATGGCGAGTCATATCCTGAGCATAATTCTCAGGAGGTAAAAAGATGAAAAAGCTACTGATATGTTGTTTGTTTGGAAACACAGCAAATTCTCTCGCCAAAAAGATGCAGTTACTGGCGGAACACAAGGGGCATCCTCTTATTGTAGGGGCGGTAGGTCTGGATAATTTTGCGAGCGTGGCTCCCGCTTTCGACGCATTTCTCATTGCCCCGCATATTCAGTATAAGGCCGAGGAGATTGAAAGAATTGTTGGCGACTCCCGTTCTATTGCTGTGATTGAAAGTCTTCCCTATGCCTCACTCGATGCGGAAAAAGTTTTAGCGTTTGTGATGGCGCAAATGCCAGAACTGGCGGGCTGACACCAAAGACCGCACCTGGCATGAAGCAGACATGAAGTGATTGACACATTCACTGCATAGATGGTTGTATTGTACAACCATCTATGCAGGGTAATACTGATGATTTCTGAACTGAAGAACATACAAACTATACGTGCGGCATCACGCTTAATGGTGCGAGAGCTGGGGTTCATGAACCAAAACCTGGCGACAACGGACTATCCGCCTTCAGCCGTTCACTCCATGCTTGAGGTTGACGCGCACGGGTCAATGACTGCCGCTCAATTGGTTCAGATTTTAGGGTTAGAAAAATCCAGCGTCAGCCGGATGCTTGCTAAACTTGTCAAAGCCGGAGAACTCGAAGAAAACCCGTCCACTGAAGATGCGAGGACGAAGCTGCTAAGCCTCACCGGGAAGGGCAGAGAGACCGTGCGGAACATTAATACTTACGCTGACGAACAGGTCGCAGCGGCACTCGGGAAATTGGATCACTTTACCCAGCACGCTGTGTCACAGGGCCTTTCTTCATATGCCAGCGCGCTGAAAGCAAGCCGCGAAAACAGCGAATGCAAACTGCGAAACAGCGTCGAAATAGTCACGGGTTATCATGCCGGTATGATTGGCCGAATTACTGAAATGCATGGCCGCTATTACGCCAGAGAGCATCACTTCGGTTCTTTTTTTGAAAGGAAGGTTGCCTCAGGTCTTGTTGATTTTTCTGACCGCCTGGAAAAGCCCTGTAATCAGATATGGCTGGCAATGGTGAACGATCGCATAGTCGGCTCAGTTGCAATTGACGGGGAAGACCTGGGAGATAATGAGGCACATCTGCGCTGGTTCATCCTTGACGACGGATGTCGTGGCAGCGGGGTGGGCAGAAAACTCATTGCCGAGGCGATGAAATTTTGCGATGAGCAAAAGTTCTCTTCAGTACAATTATGGACGTTTAATAAACTTACAGCGGCAAGGCGATTGTACGAATCATTCGGATTTGAATTGTCGAAAGAATGGGAAGGCGATCAGTGGGGCAGTACCATTACTGAGCAACAGTTCACCCGAAAAGTCATCTAAACATCCCTCAGTGGTTACTCTTTTGAACGTGGTTTTTTGCGGACATGTGTGAAAACAGCAAGGCCTGCTTTGAGCGAACTGCGGATATTGAGCGAGAAGGGTTATCGCCTGTTAATGGCTAGCCGCACAGAGCCATGGGTACACACAGTCACTCGTATGCTCAGTACTGAAAGGCTGCTCACCGGACGGACGATAACACCCTGGCTTCGCCAGTAGTCTGCGATAGATATGCCAGCCAGCCCTCTGTATATTTTCATCAGGATAAAAAGAGGGAAGGCTGTGCCCGGGATTAAACTGTCTTCACCATTTATTGCGGTACAGGAAGAGCAAAGCGTTTTTTCAGTACATAGGCGATATCGTCCTCCGTCAGTTGCTGCTTTTCTACGCCATCTGCAGTGATCGTCTTCAACACATTACCCAGCAAAATCTGGCGACCCTCGGAGCTGTGCTGCACGATCAGTAACTTCTGCACAAAGATGGCATCAGGATGGGTGGAGTTGAGGTAATTGGCCGGGATGAAATCAATCCATTCCTGGGGTGACAGATTAAAACTGTATTGATTGGCCCATTCGCCTTCCACCTTCGCTTGTAGCAGGTACTCGCTATTAACATCACGGATAAGTCGGAAAGTGTCGAAATCCTGTTCGATATCGGTGTCTGGCATGTCGATGGCGATCGGTGCGCGAATACCATAGCTGCCAAATCCTAGATCGCAAAGCCACAGGCGGTCATCGACCTCAGCAATTAATACCATATGCGTTTTCGGTCGGAGTGCCGGGTAGAACATCGGACGAGCTGCAACGAAACGGTAGGGAATACCTAAAGCGCCCAACGCCATGGCAAATAGCCCATTGACCTCATAGCAGTATCCACCACGACCTCGTTGTAGCAGTTTGTCTGCAATGTCTTCGGGTACCAGGGAGACGACTTTGCCAGCTTGTACATCCAGATTCTCGAAGGGCACCGAAAAGAGTTGATGACGCATGAGCGCGTGCAGCGTAGCGGTATCAGCGGCTGCATGCCCAGTGTAGTTTATACGACGGAAATAAGTAGAAAGGTCGAAGTTGTCGCTATGCATAATGCCTCCTTGATTGGGTTCGGCACCACTATAGAAGGGCCACATCATTGTCTGTATAGTCAGATCTATCGAAAATCAGACTATACAGTTCGCTATGTCCGTCCCACGTCTGTTGTCCCCACATTACCGCCGCATTGCTGAAATGCTGCGCTTTACCCTTGCATCAGGTGTATTGCGAGTCGGAGACAGGATGATCTCCGCGCGCAAACTGGCCGAACGCGAGCAAGTTAGCCTCCCGACGGCTCTGGAAGCACTCCGTTGTCTTGAGGCCGAAGGCCTGATCGTTGCGCGTCCGCGTTCGGGCTACTTCGTTTGCCAGATAAACACACCTCAGAACATGCAGTCTTCCCATCATTTACCTGGCCCAGTCCCCGTGACCATGTCGGCAGTAGCCCGTTCAATATTCAGTAGCGCAGAAGCCCGTCTGGTACCACTTGGAGCAGCGCTGCCCGATCCAATATGGCTGCCAACAGATACGCTACAGCGGGCGCTACAGACTGCAAGCCGTCGCCTGGAAGCACACGGGCAGAGCTACAGCCTACCGCCGGGAAGGGCAGACCTGCGTAGAAATATAGCCGTACGCGCTGCACAGTGGGGGGCCCATTTTGGTCCGGAAGATCTCGTCATCACGGCTGGAGCGACGCAGGCACTGCGTCTGGCTCTGCGAGCTGTATGTCAGCCAGGTGATGTAGTGGCAATTGAGCAACCCGCCTACTTCGGTACGCTCCTGCTGCTGGAGGACTTAGGCCTCAAGGCATTGCAAATCCCCACGGATCCCGCTGAAGGTCTGTTACTGGCATCTCTGGATGAAGCTATTCAGCGCCACCGTCCCGCAGCCGTACTAGCCTCGCCCACTGTGCAAAACCCACTCGGTGCCAGTATGCCCGTCACTCGCAAGCAGGAACTTGTTGCTCTGATTGAACGTGCAGGCATCCCTTTAATTGAGGACGATGTGTATGGTGACTTGGCAGGTGAGGGGCAGCGTCCTCCGGCCTGTAAGGCGTTCGACCAGAGTGGGAGTGTGATTTACTGCAGTTCATTATCCAAAACCCTTGCACCGGGCTGGAGAATCGGTTGGGTTGCGGCAGGACGCTACCACACGCAGGTATTGCAGGCTCGCATGGCCGGGGATTGGGCAGGCGCACCGCTGCTTGAAGCAGCTGCGAGCGATATACTGGCAAGTGGAGACTACGAGCGTCATCTGCGGCGCCTGAAGCTTCGGGTCACTGAGGGGGTACAAGCCGTCATCGCTCGGGTCAAAGCAAGCTTCCCTCCTGGCACTCGTATTGCCGTGCCGACAGCCGGTTTCTTGTTGTGGATAGAACTTCCGCATCCACTGAATGCATTGGTGGTACACCGTCGCGCGCTGGCGCTGGGCATTGGTGTCAGTCCTGGCCTTCTGTTTTCCCCGGGGGCGGAATTTCAGAACTTCCTGCGGCTAAATTGTGCGAATGAACCCTCGCCCAGGTTGCTAAATGCAGTGGAACAGATCGGTGCGCTTTGTCATGAACTGGCTGGTCAGCGCTAATGACTAATACATGCCCAGGCCCAGTACTCCAGGAGGAAAAAAGTGGGCTTGTCTGCTCTGATGAGATTACTTCAGCATGATGTTAGTCACGTCCGTTTTTGGCTGCGAGTTCAACGGGTCGATGCAACGCTATCCTTAATTGAAGGGGGACGTCGCCATGAAACGAAGAACGCGTATTAACTACACGCCGGAACAGAAAGCGATTATCTGGGACAAATATAAGCAAGACAGTTTCCTCTCTCCTCGTTGCTGATCCCTTCAGACAACTGAAAAAGCCGTAAGCAACTGCCTGCTTACGGCTGGAGGAACGGTGCCAATTTCTCTGACAATCAGGCCGCTTTCACGGCTTTGATTTTTTTCGTGTCTGCCGCATCGGATTCTGTTTTATCCGTTTCAACAGGGACATTGAGATCGGGAAGCTTGCTGGTACGCAGAATATGCTGCACGGTCTCTTTCTGCTCGGCGAGATACAGGCCAAGATTTTCAGCCTGCGTTTCATCCATCTGCATTCCGCTTTGCAACAGCCAGTCGGTGAACGCGTCTGCCATATCGAGCAGTTTGTCGTAAGCGTCAGCCTCTTTCTTACTGGCAAATGTCATTTTCTCTTCACCTTTTCTTACGACAACAAATTTTGTTTCAACAGCCATTATGCGTACCTCACACTGTAGTTATGTACAGTATATCGATTCCAGATTTAAGTTGCAGCTAAAAAGTGCTTACATTTTTAACGGGCAGGGGGCTCATTCGAAAATCGTGCACTGATCGCATCACGTTCATAGCCCTGAGGCTGTGTCAGTATCTGGTATAAATCAGGACGGCGACCGTGGATCCAGCGGCGTCCGGTGCTCATTGCAAGCAGGCTTAAATCCAGTTCAGCGCTCACCATAGCATCTTCAGCCGCCCAGGTTTCATCAATAATCCTTCCATAAGGATCGAGGATCATTGCATTCCCTGTACGCACTTCGTCATCATCTGCACCGACACCGTTGCTGAAGAGAAGAAATAATCCGTTGTCATGTGCACGGGCAGGTAGCCAGCGCATTAGCCATTCCCGACCGCTTGCCCCTTTGAATGCAGCAGTAATTTCTTCCTTACGCGTTTCCCGCTCTTCCCAGAGCGCCAGCGGAATACGCTTCATCGCATGAGGGCTGCGGGAATCGGTACCGCCTGTTTGATGTGGCGCGAGAAGAATATCTGCGCCCAGCAACGCCGTCGCGCGCACATTTTCGACCAAATTGTTGTCCCAGCAAATCAGGATACCGACTTTCACTCCCCAGGGCGTATCAAAAACGGTAAAACTGTCCCCGCTGCTGATGGCCGGATGTTCAAAAGCATGAAGTTTACGATGCGTATGCATTGAACCGTCCGGCATACAGGCAACATACGCATTGTAAAGGCGGCCATCGTCGGCTCTTTCAATAAGACCGGCACCGATAAGCATTTGATGTTTTATCGCCAGAGAGCGAATTAATGTCAGGGAAGGGCTATCAGCAATCGGCTCTGCCAGAGCAGACACCTCAGTTGCGGTGAGCTTGGGGACGTGCCAATACCCGGTGATACACATTTCAGGGAACGTGAGAATTTTCACCTGCTCAAGCGCCGCCTGTTCAATAAATTTCTCCATTATCAGCAGGTTGTATTTTTTGTTATTGGCCTGGTGCTGAAACTGTACGGTTGCCGCCTTTAAAGATTGAAGTTCGTTCATGATGCGTCTCCAGTTGTCATCGAAACTGAATTACATAACGATTACCAATAACTGTATAATCAAATAATTTCTAATTCCGATAACCAACTGGAATGTAAAATTGAACATCCGTTTACTCAAAGCCTTTTTGATACTTGCTGAAAAAGGAAATTATGCCGATGCGGCGCGGGCGCTGTTTATCTCTCAACCGGCATTGACAAAACAGATTAATCTCCTTGAATCCCAGGTGAATATGTCTCTTTTTTCACGAGGTCGTCACGGCGCAATACTTACGGCCTGCGGCAGGCATTTGCTGCCAGAGGCTGAAAAAGTGGTCAGGCAAACCCAGTTATTTATGCAACATGCTGAGCGGGTATCAAAAGGCGTGGAGGGGCATATCGCCGTTGGGTTCGGTCTCTCAAGCTTTTATCTGGCGCCACGCTGTATCGCTGACTTTCGCCGGGACTATCCGGGAGTAGAGATGTCATTGACGGATCTTCCCTCATTCCAGCAGTACGAGCTTTTGCAAAATGATGAGCTTCAGGTCGGTTTTGTCAGGGTTCCTCCCCCCGTGGCGCTTGAATACCTGCCGTTATTTACCGATAGGCTGGTTCTGGTTGCGCCCGCAACGTCGCCGACTATGTCTGCTGCTGAGTGGCTAATGAAACGTCCCCTGTTACGCCTTCATGATGAGCGAGGCCGGGGTTTAAATACGCAGATCGACCGCTTTCTGCACGACAACGGTCTTTTCATCTCATCGACTCAACTGACTGACGATATCCAAACTATTGTCGCGATGGTGATTGCGGGTATCGGTGTTGCCATTCTGCCCACCAGCGTTACGCATATCGCACCGCCGGAACTGGTCATTATTCCGTTAACGGGGGAGTCAATAAGCTGGAAGGTGGGCATCGCCTGGGACGCAAGCAAGGAGGATGTCATCCGTGACAATTTTATCGCCAGCATCCGAAAGGGCATTTCGGCCGATTGCGAGTGATTTTCCTGAGTAAATTACCCGGCACGACCTGGATTACTGGCGTAGCTGTTGCGCTTCCGGGCTACCTATACTGCGCCGCCATGCCCCAGGTGCCTGACCATACTGGCGCTTAAAACTGCGGTTGAAGGACTGCTGGGAGTCAAAGCCCAGCGCAATCGCCACGTTCAGAATGGGTTCATCGCTGCGGGTTAAGCGCTCAACTGATTTTTGCAGCTTTTGCGCGCGAATATACCCGGCGAGGGGATACCCCGTATGTTCTTTGAACAGGCGCTGGAGGTGCCATTTTGAGTAGCCGGATCGCCTGGCGACGGACTCAATGTCCAGACGGCTATCCAGGTTGTTGTCGATCCAGTCAAGTAAATCATGCATAAATGCGCCAGTGTTCATCTGGTTACCCCACGCAGTATATCTAAAGGTATCTTTGTTTGTTGCATTAAAGAGTGGTGCGTTTTTGTATTAATTGCAAGTTTTATTGTTGCATTTACAGTCTGAACCGAAACGGGTCTTTTCACATTGGATCAAATAGCACATAAAGTGCAACAATTATTCTTGCACTTAGTTAAGCGCCTTCCTACAATCGCCGCGAATAGTGTATTTGCGACTGTTACAGTTTTGTGGCGATGAACGACACAAATGGCCTTAAGCCAGCTACCGGACAAAGGAAGTGGCGCGGTGTCTCCTGCTGCGTCTTGCCCGGCTGCTACTAATACCGGAATAAAAATAATGAGCCTGCAAAAAACCTGGGGTAACGTTTATCCGAGCGCGTTGGGAGTGATGTTGCTCTCCGTGCTGCTCGTCGGATGTGATAACAGCGTCGCGCAAAACGCCGCGCCACCTGCGCCCGCCGTCAGTGCCGCTGACGTGGTTGTGAAATCCATTAGCCAGTGGGACAGTTTTAATGGCCGGATTGAAGCGGTGGAGAGCGTTCAGCTGCGCCCGCGTGTTTCCGGCTACATTGATAAAGTGAATTACACCGATGGCCAGGAAGTGAAGAAGGGCGAGGTGCTGTTCACCATTGATGACCGAACCTATCGCGCGGCGCTGGAACAGGCGCAGGCGAACCTGGCGAGGGCCAAAACGCAGGCCAGCCTGGCGCAAAGTGAGGCTAACCGTACCGATAAACTGGTCAATACCAATGTGGTTTCCCGTGAAGAGTGGGAGCAGCGTCGTTCGGCTGCCACTCAGGCGCAGGCCGATATTCGCGCCGCGCAGGCAGCGGTTGACGCCGCGCAGCTCAACCTGGATTTCACCAAAGTCACTGCACCTATCGACGGCCGCGCCAGCCGGGCGTTGATCACCAGCGGTAACCTGGTCACTGCGGGCGACACCGCCAGCGTGCTCACCACGCTGGTCTCGCAGAAAACGGTTTATGTTTACTTTGACGTGGACGAGTCGACCTACCTTCACTATCAAAATCTGGCCCGCAACGGGCAGGGGGCATCCAGTAATCACATGGCGCTTCCTGTTGAGATTGGCCTGACGGGCGAGGAGGGCTATCCCCATCAGGGTAAAGTGGACTTCCTTGATAATCAGTTAACGCCGAGTACCGGCACGATCCGTATGCGCGCACTGCTGGATAACGCGCAGCGGCAGTTCACGCCGGGACTTTTTGCCCGCGTACGCCTGCCGGGTAGCGCGGAATTCAAAGCCACGCTTATCGACGACAAAGCGGTACTGACCGATCAGGATCGCAAATACGTTTATATCGTGGATAAAGAAGGGAAAGCGCAGCGCCGCGACATTACGCCGGGGCGTCTGGCAGACGGTTTACGCATCGTGCGGCTGGGGCTGAACCCTGGCGATAAAGTCATCGTCGATGGTTTACAAAAAGTGTTTATGCCGGGGATGCCGGTTAACGCGAAAACCGTTGCCATGACCGCCAGCACCGCCCTTAACTGATCCCTTGACCTGAGAATCCAACCCATGGACTTTTCCCGTTTTTTCATCGACAGGCCGATTTTTGCCGCCGTCCTGTCGATTCTGATTTTTATCACAGGATTGATCGCCATCCCGCTGTTGCCGGTAAGCGAATATCCTGACGTCGTGCCGCCAAGCGTGCAGGTGCGCGCGGAGTACCCGGGCGCTAACCCGAAAGTGATTGCTGAAACCGTGGCGACGCCGCTGGAAGAGGCGATCAACGGCGTTGAGAACATGATGTACATGAAATCCGTCGCGGGCTCGGACGGCGTGCTGGTGACCACCGTAACCTTCCGTCCGGGGACTGATCCGGATCAGGCGCAGGTTCAGGTGCAAAACCGGGTCGCGCAGGCCGAGGCACGTCTGCCTGAGGATGTGCGGCGTCTGGGCATTACCACCCAGAAACAGTCGCCGACGCTGACGCTTGTGGTGCATCTGTTTTCGCCTAACGGTAAATACGATTCCCTGTATATGCGTAACTACGCCACGCTGAAAGTGAAGGATGAACTGGCGCGTCTGCCCGGTGTCGGCCAGATCCAGATTTTCGGCTCCGGCGAATACGCGATGCGCATCTGGCTGGACCCAAACAAGGTGGCGTCACGCGGGTTGACCGCCTCGGATGTGGTCACGGCGATGCAGGAGCAGAACGTGCAGGTTTCTGCCGGGCAGCTTGGCGCCGAGCCGCTGCCGAAAGAGAGCGATTTCCTGATTTCCATTAATGCTCAGGGCCGTCTGCATACTGAAGAAGAGTTTGGCAATATTGTCCTGAAAACGGCGCAAGACGGTTCAGTCGTGCGCCTGCGCGACGTGGCGCGTATCGAAATGGGCTCCGGCAGCTATGCGCTGCGTTCTCAGCTGAACAATAAAGACGCGGTCGGGATTGGTATCTTCCAGTCACCGGGGGCAAACGCCATCGACTTGTCTAACGCGGTGCGCGCCAAAATGGACGAATTGTCCACGCGTTTCCCGGCAGATATGAAGTGGGCGGCACCTTACGATCCGACGGTGTTTGTCCGCGACTCCATCCGTGCGGTCGTACAAACGCTGCTGGAAGCGGTCGTGCTGGTGGTGCTGGTGGTTATTCTGTTCCTGCAAACCTGGCGTGCGTCGATCATTCCGCTGATCGCGGTGCCAGTATCAGTGGTGGGTACCTTCAGTATTCTCTACCTGCTGGGCTTCTCGCTAAATACCCTGAGCCTGTTCGGGCTGGTGTTGGCCATCGGTATCGTGGTGGATGACGCCATCGTGGTGGTAGAAAACGTCGAGCGAAATATTGAAGAGGGGCTTGCTCCGCTTGCGGCGGCGCATCAGGCGATGCGGGAAGTGTCCGGGCCGATTATCGCGATTGCGCTGGTGCTGTGCGCGGTGTTTGTGCCAATGGCGTTTCTTTCCGGCGTTACCGGTCAGTTCTACAAGCAGTTTGCGGTGACAATTGCGATTTCAACGGTGATCTCCGCCATTAACTCGCTGACACTCTCTCCGGCGCTGGCGGCACTGCTGTTGAAGCCGCACGGTGCGCCGAAAGATTTTCCGACCCGACTTATCGACCGTCTGTTCGGCTGGATTTTCCGTCCGTTTAACCGCTTTTTCCACCGCAGCTCGAACGGCTATCAGGGGCTGGTGGGTAAAACACTGGGCCGACGCGGCGCGGTGTTTGCAGTGTATCTGCTGCTGCTCTGTGCGGCGGGCGTGATGTTTAAAGCGGTACCCGGCGGGTTTATTCCGACGCAGGATAAGCTGTACCTGATTGGCGGCGTGAAAATGCCTGAAGGTTCATCACTGGCGCGCACCGATGCGGTGATCCGCAAAATGAGCGAAATAGGGATGAATACCGAAGGCGTGGACTATGCGGTCGCGTTTCCGGGGCTGAATGCGTTGCAGTTCACCAACACGCCGAATACCGGAACGGTCTTCTTTGGCCTGAAACCGTTCGATCAGCGTAAACATACTGCGGCGGAAATTAACGCTGAGATCAACGCCAAGATTGCGCAAATTCAGGAGGGCTTTGGCTTCTCCATCCTGCCGCCGCCGATTTTAGGGCTGGGTCAGGGGTCGGGTTATTCCCTGTACATCCAGGATCGCGCGGGTCTGGGCTATGGCGCGCTGCAAAACGCGGTGAACACCATGTCCGGTGCGATTATGCAGACGCCGGGAATGCATTTCCCGATCTCAACCTATCAGGCTAACGTTCCGCAACTGGACGTACAGGTCGATCGCGATAAGGCGAAAGCGCAGGGCGTGTCGCTGACCGATCTCTTTGGTACGCTGCAAACCTATCTGGGCTCGTCGTACGTGAATGACTTCAACCAGTTCGGGCGTACCTGGCGCGTGATGGCGCAGGCAGACGGGCCGTTCCGCGACAGCGTGGAAGATATCGCGAATTTACGCACCCGAAATAACCAGGGCGAAATGGTGCCGATTGGCAGTATGGTGAAAATCACGACCACTTACGGCCCGGATCCGGTGATCCGCTACAATGGCTACCCGGCGGCGGATCTGATTGGCGATGCCGACCCGCGCGTGCTCTCGTCCTCGCAGGCGATGACGCAGCTGGATGCGATGTCTAAACAAATCCTGCCGAACGGGATGAATATTGAATGGACGGACCTGAGTTTCCAGCAGGCCACGCAGGGTAATACGGCGCTGATCGTCTTCCCGGTCGCGGTGCTGCTGGCGTTCCTGGTGCTGGCGGCGCTGTACGAGAGCTGGACGCTGCCGCTGGCGGTTATCCTTATCGTTCCGATGACCATGCTGTCCGCGCTGTTTGGCGTCTGGCTGACCGGTGGCGATAACAACGTGTTCGTGCAGGTGGGGCTGGTGGTACTGATGGGGCTGGCGTGTAAAAACGCGATTCTTATCGTGGAGTTTGCCCGCGAGCTGGAAATTCAGGGCAAAGGCATTATGGAAGCTGCGCTGGAGGCCTGCCGTTTGCGTTTACGCCCGATTGTGATGACCTCCATCGCCTTTATTGCCGGGACCATTCCTCTGATCCTTGGCCACGGCGCGGGGGCAGAAGTGCGCGGCGTTACCGGGATCACCGTATTCTCCGGGATGCTGGGCGTGACGCTGTTTGGTCTGTTCCTGACGCCGGTGTTTTACGTGACGCTGCGTAAATTCGTGACGCGCGGCAAAGTGGAAAGAGAAGTTCTGCCTGCGTAGGAACGATGCAGATAATAAAAAACCGCCTTCACAGTGAAGGCGGTTTTTTTTCGCAACAGATAAAACGTTAAGACGTTTTTTGATACTGGGCAATAAGCTCGGGGATCTGATCCCATCCGCTGCTATCGGCGCTTTTCACCGCTTCCAGGGCGCTTGCCACGGTATGGCGGGCTAAGACCGCTAACGACGCCTGCTCAGCTTCTTCAGAAATCGATTTAAAGTACCAGCAGGCGTTCGCGCTGACCACGCAGCGGGCCGGTACATCAGGGCGTGACGCCCACAGCTTTTTATCTTCGATGACCGAAAGGTAGATGTCGCGCAGGGATATCTCTTCCGGCGGGCGACCAAGGTGAATTGAGCCGTTACGGCCAAGCGTTGAGACGATAATGCCGTCACGCGTGAGCGGAACCATCAATTTGCGGATGAAGCTCGGGTTTGCTTCCAGGCCGTAGGCCAGAATTGCGCTCGTCGAACGTTCACCCAATTGCTCCGCCATCGCTACGCTGAGAACCATCTGCAAAGCTGTCGGGAAGCGGTAATCTAACATTTTTCTGTCCTGGGTTACGGTGAATCTTGTTCTTTTTGGCACCGCAGAGGTGAATAAGCAATAAACAACAATATAACAAATACGGTAATTATTTTGAAGCAATCTGCGGCATTCGTGATCGAACATCATATTCTTTTCACGCGAACGCGCGATGCGGGACGCCCACCGCCACCATGAGCCATCGTCATCAGAGCCTGATTCTGGGTCTTAGCTCGATTTTGCTCGATTGTGCAACTTTTTGCTTTGTGTTGTGCTTGATTGTGATACTTTGTGAGAAACCGACAAGGTCTGGCCGTATTTTTCATAAGCGGGTTGCCGGCCAGGGTGTTAAGACATCTTCCATAAAGGAACGTAACTAAAATGAATCATACACATGCCGGAAAGATCATTCTCGACGAATCCGCAATCGCGGAAGGTGTCAGTATTGTTGCCGACAGGCTTAATTCTGATTTCAGCGATGCTGTGATTATTACCGTCATACCGGGCGGTATATTTTTCACTGCTGATTTAACCAGAAAACTGAAATTTGATATTGAGATGGATTATATTTCCTGCCCGCACACTCCCGGTGAACGTAATAATTCATCGGAGATTGTTTTCCATAATAACATCGGCATTGAAGGACGAAATGTGATTGTTATCGATGACGCGATCGAGTCGGGGGGGACGATGAAACGGCTTGTGGAGTATCTTAACGAAAAATATAACCCACAGTCAGTCTCGGTTGCCGTCCTTTTCGTTAAGCCCGGACGCGTATCCATTCCTGCACACTGTTATTACGCTTATGAAATGGAGAATGATGATTTGCTCATAGGGTACGGGATGCCCTGGCAGAACAAATTCCGCAATCTGCCCTGTGTGGCTCAACTGAACAAAGACCACTGAATCGGCTTCGGGTTAATTCAGCTTATGACGTCAGCCGATAGTGCGACTGCACCAGACCCGAAGGGAAGCTGCGGCTGGATAATAGTGTCAAATCGATATCATGGGGCAGTACTCCGAACAGAGGTTTTCCCGAACCAAGCAGGACAGGAACGATAGTGATAACGATATCGGCAACCAGACCTTCGCGCAGGAACGACTGTATTAACTGCCCACCATCGATATAGACCCGATGCACGTTCTTCTCCTTCAGTTCAGCAAGAGCCTCCCTTGGCGTGCGGCATGAAAACTGCACTTTACCCTTCAGCGCCTCGGGTACGGGGGTATCGGTTAGCTGCCGGGAAAGCACCAGTACGGGTCGATCATAAGGCCATCCGTCAAAAGTCAGCACCTTCTCATAGCTGCCTCGCCCCATAATGATCCAATCTTTGTCCGCGATGAATGCGGCATAGCCATGATCTTCTGTCGGGTCATCGCGCTTCAATAGCCAGTCGATATCGCCATCCTGTCGAGCGATATAACCATCAAGACTGACCGCGATGAAAACATGTGTGGTGACCATCAAGTGCTCCGTATTCAGGTTGCATATATCTCGTTGAGTTTAGCAACGTCTGCTCCAGGCGCGAAGTGAGCAAGTTATCTAAGTTGAAGGTCCGCTGTGAGCGAAGAGCGGACATATCTGTTCTGTCGTAGTCCAGTTTAAATCGGATACCTTTCTAGAGAGATATTGACAGAAACGTATGTTTGAGAAGTATCCTGTGCAAAGAGTTAAATAGTCACTAGTGGAAAAAATACCATCATTATGTCTATGTAACTGGCAACTGGGATTTGAGTATGCAGCAGCGCCATCGTTACACACTGCACCGGGACACTTGGTGGGGAACTAACCATATCTATCAGCGGTATTTTCGGAACAAGGAGTCAGGCGCTCATGTCAGACACTAAATTGGTCGGTTCCTCAAAGCACTAAAGTTTGACCATTTAGATTCCTTCACTCGACACTTAGGTCGGCCTGCTTACTCCATTTGAAATAATGAGGAGCAATAATTGGATAGAGAATTTATTTAAGGTGAAAATGGACATTACGAACACAATCAAAATAGACATTGCATCGTTACAATCCAAGGGACCCCTACTACGGGAAAAAATCCTGCGTCCAGGAGATGTGCTGTTAGTTAAAGGCAACACTCTCTTTAGCTCACTGATCGTTTCAGTAACTCAGGGCGAATATTCTCACGCAGCAATCTGGATACCAGGGGGGGATGAAAAAGTTGAAGGCATTTTCCTCGCCGAATCTGATACCAGCGGTGTTGGTTTTACCGTACTAATGCCAATGAGTCTGCATACGGGAAATGCTTCAGGAAGAGAAATAGTTTTTCAAATTCCGGATAGCCCAAGTAAATGGATTTTGTTACGCCATCCCGGGTGCGAAAATATCGACTCAGCCAAGATGCATCAGGCCTCAATTGATTTGCAAAATGATGATTTTTACAAAACTTATTCTGCTGCACCAAGACTTCTGGAAACGGTGACCTTACGAAAATCATATTATTCATTAGCCTACATGGCAGCGCAGGCAATTGATGTTTTTCGTAGAGATAAAGGAACACGAGGAGTATTCTGCTCAGAACTGGTTGCCAAGTTTTTTTCTAAACTAGGTCTTGAATTATTTTTAGATAAACGTGAGTCACACACAGTCTCTCCAAATGACTTGGTGTTGCCAGAATGTCTTCTAGTAGAAGTTGAAAATGCGTTTGTGGATACACAAAGCCTTTCGCCTGAAACCTATGCTTATGGTTCTCTTTCTCAAAAAAGAAAGAACGATCCTTTTCTCCGCAACATGATAAACCAACGCGGCATGAACGATGAAATTACAAAAATTGTAGATGAATTAGAAGGGAATTTACGCAATACAAACCGCGCGATCATTGAACAGTATAATGGAATTGCTGAGGAAACTCAAAGACGAGTTGTAAAACAGATTGCACTTGCTGAACTCTGGAACGAACCAGAGCAGGTCGAAAAATTGCGGCGCTATGCAGTAATGCATAAATATGGATTCCTGTTATTACAATGCATTAATGAACATGATGATCTCCAACGATTTGGAAACACTCAAGTTGAGGATATCGAATCTTGGAACGAAGCCAGTGCAACATTACATTATATAGCTATTGAAATTATGTCAGGTGTCCAACACGCACTTCTCAGAAATACCATTCTTTCTGGTATTCGTAGAGTAAGAAAAACTTACAGAAACTCATCGCCTTGCAGAGTACAGCTAGTTAAGTTCAGACGCTTTCGGACCAAGATGTTTAAAATATGGGAAAGAAAAAAATTTGAAAATCATGAAAATCTTGCGTTCCACAAACGCTCATTAATGTATGGCTCGCTTAGTGAACAGGCAGATGTATATATTCATAAAATTGTGCAACAAGCATTTAAATTGCTGAAAGAGGAATTGGTCAGCAATCAAACCAAATGATCGTTGATTAGACACTTCACCGGCATAAACATAAGGCTTTTATTTTTAGTAAGTTTTATTGTAATAAAAGAGAACGGTGACGCCCAGTCCTATAGGCTGGTGTGCCACATCATATAGATGTTAGTGTAAGTATCCCGACAAAACGAACCATCAATTTTTAGAGAATCTCTGGCACCTCCAACTTCCGCTCCTGGCACGCAACGGACAGGCTACGTGGTCATTGGGTCTGCTTTGAGCGAAGAGCGGAAGTTCGCATTTGTCATGACCGCCGGGATGCATGACTAACATTGGCGTGTGATAATCAACGAGGACCAGGTCATATAATCCTTCTTCAAACAATCTTTCCGCTCGTTTAGCTCTGCTGGTATTCCTTGCAAACTAAGTGTGAAAATACTCCAGAGGCCATTCAGTGAAGTCTTTAGGCCATATAACAGTCACATCAAGAATCTACATTCCAGCAAAAGAGTGTTTAAGGCGACTTACCCAGTGGAAGCAAAAACAGCTGTCCTGCTGCCGTCTCTGCTTTTCCCTTGTACCAGGCTTTCTGTTCGCATCGAAATAATACGCAAGGCAACGATATTTTATAGTCATTCTTATAAGTTGGAGAGTTTTTAATAGGGACGCATAATATCATTATCAGTGCTTTAATTTTTTTTAATAAACATTCCATTCACTGAGATTAACTCATGCTAATAATTTAATTGTCACAACCAAAACTCAACCCAATAAAATAAAACATCTTTATTTTTAAAATTTACCTATGTGTTAATCGTGGGGCGTGTTATGAATAAAGCCAAGCTTACTATTCCATTTATATTAACTGCGGTTATTTCAGGATGTGCTGAGACACAAGAACCGGGTATCGTAGCTAAAGAATGGGCAAGAAATACCCGCCAGTTAAACATATTCCCTATATTCCCCCCCAAAGAGCGCTTTTATCCTGGGGATGTGTATATTTTCCCATTCGTCTCTCCTAATATGATAAATAAAGTTCCCTCTAAGTTTTATACAATAAAACCGATCAGATTTACGAGGTTCGATGTTTCAGATCTGCTTGAAGAAGAACAAGCTATACCAACGTTACCCCAGACTCAGGGTTGGGACACATTAGGAAATGCTAATTCACGGACAGGTGCATTTGTTAGCTACCCTTCAAGTGAAGCCAGACAGAATGGAGTGATTGCGTTTCCTGGCTACTCTTTTGCTTCAGTGAGTGATGTAAGCTTAGGTCTGGGGACAGTGACAAGTGCTCTTGCTCAAACATTTTCTTTCGCCAGTAGTTCTAAACGTAATATCACTTTCAGTGTACCGTATGCAGAAGTCATTAGTCTGGACTTCAGCTCTGCTATGGATAGATTTTTATTGTATAAGGCTAGCGTTGATAAAAATGAGACATCGAAATTGCAGTATCTGGATAGGCAAATGCAGATGTTAATCGATAATTTACTTGATAATTCAAATAATAATTATGGTATAACTCCTGGTATTGTTTTTGTTACAGACGTTTATTACGCTAGGTCAATAAATGTCACTATAACTTCAACAGACGGGGGTAGTGCTTCGGAGTCTGCAACGTTGGCAAAACTAACTGCTTTAACATCTCAAAAACAATCACTAGTCACTAAATTAAATGAATTAAAAGCTCAAAACAAAGCATTAAACGCCAAGCCTGGAAGTAATGAGGCAGCAGCAGGAGAACCATCAAAATCGGCTCAAAATTCATCAGGAGTCGCAGCCTCAAGCGATCAAAACTCAACACCAGAGATAGATTCGTTAGCAAGCCAAATCAACGCATTAGACTTACAACTGAAAGTGCTCTCTCAATCCATTGCGCCAGATACCTTAGGTTTTACGGGAAATATAACCAGAGCCTCCGGAAACAGTGTTACATTGAATCAGGTTTTTAAATATCCGGTTGCTATTGGTTATAATGGTATAACTATGCCTGTAAAGGATTTTATTGAGATGAAAGTGGATATTAAACCATCTCCAGTAGGACCCTTTAATAATCAAGTCACCCAGCAAATAGATTCATCCACAAATACCAAAAAATCTTCAAAGCCCAAAATATCTACAAAACCACAAAAAAAACCTGTGGTAACAGTAACAACTGCTTGGGATAATTTACCAAAGGATCCCAGCCAGCCTTTGAAATTACCTATTGAACCGTCGAAGAATCTTGATATTTTGTTGGATGATGAAAAGAAAAATTAACTGAACCCATGAAATCATAATATATTATAAATCTCAAGTGGTTGTTAACTTATAGCCCTTCTTAATATTAAAGAGAAATATATAATTCATTTTATTGTCCTCGCATATTGATGCGGACGTATTCAATTATTTCCCATTAGCAATGAACGTTCAAACTTCATCGGGTAGGTCCTAGTTCAACGTATAGGGGGAATAGACAGTTACTATAGATCGAGCGATTAAGAGATACCGCCAGGCAACGTCCGCTTCTGGCACAAAGCGGACCGCCTGAAGCGTTGCGAGGTCTGCTAAGAGCGAATTACAGACAATCACCATAAAGTTATTGCTGAGGTCAGAAAGACCCAGCATTTAATCTTGTGCAAAACGTAACTAGCCCTAAGGTACCACACCTGTTTTTAAGTAAAATTATCGATGTAAAACCACCTGATAACTCATTGCTATGTAAATCAATATGGTTCACAAAAAATCCTGAGTAGATGGTTTTGTGTTAAGAATTATTCACCATCATGTTAAATGAAAGTAAATTTTAACATGAAAAGGTAAACTTCTTTTAAAACAGATGGTTAACTAATAGCTTGCAACATTCTTACAGAATTTATTTAAATTTTAAGTGCTTACTTCCTTTGAATGCTTTCTTTAAATCCTTTTGAAATTTATCAATGAGCTTGTCTGCATAGTCTTCTGCGATATTCATCGCTTTAGCCTTAACAACAAAGATGAGAGAAGTCACATCATTTTCGCGCCCGCAGTTTGCGCACACAATCAGCGAGCCATGAAGAGGGGCGTATTTTTCGTGTGGCAATGCAAACAGCACGGAGTGGCAGAAAGTACATCTCAGGCCGATGGATTTCTTCAGTTCTTCCATGTGGCTTACCTTTTATAAAAGTCCGGTAAGAGAACCAGCAACACCTCCTACCACAGAAGAAGTGAGTGGATGCTCCAAGAACTTTGTTAAAAGTGACTTAGCTTCTGCCTTTTCTTCTGAAGTCGCTTCAGCATGGTCAATTTTGTCTATTATTTCCTGAAAGACATTGTAAATATTTTGCGTATTACCATCGCCTACCTGAGCTGACCCGGCAACATGGATAGCGCCAATGGTATAACTGCTCCTTGCAAGTTCATAAGAGCGGTTCTTACCGTGCTTAACCGACAGAGCGCGGCTCTGTCCTTCTTCTGTTAATACCACACGATCGTATCTGGTTGACATGTTTTTCAACAAGCCGCGTGAATGGCATCTATTTATAATTCCAAATAAATTTTCTTCTGACCAACCATGTAACTTTTCTACTGCATTACGATCCCCTTGCCCCTGAGCAAAACCCCAATACGTATCCTTTATAGTTCCCCCGATTCGTTCCATATCGTCATTCATAAAAATCAATAAAGCATCAATATCGTTTTGAATTTTATCCGGATCCATTTTTATTCCTTTTTAATAGGGTGCTGAAGTTGAGAGCTAGGGATGTATAGCCATTATAATTTACGCCTGAGCTTAACGTTCATACAATTTATCACATTTAGAGAATAATACATGGACACAATCAGAGGTGTAAGTGTAAGCATCCCTGCAAAAAGAACCATCAACTTTTAGAGTCTCTGGCGCTCCAACTTCCGCTGTTAGCTCGAAGCGGACGAGCTGCTGGAGACCGAAGGTCTGCAATGAGCGACAGGCAGACATTAAAAGCGGTTAGCGTGGAGAGAGTTAACTCTGTTTATTAAGTTCAAATGGTTCCGATATCGCCCATCGGGAAGCAAAATGTTCCTGATACTGTGACACTATTTTTGGCATATTTTTGATAACGAGGACGTTCTCACTATTGTCGTATTCCGCTGATTTGGCGTAATTGAATGAACCCGTCTCCAGAGTAGAACCATCAACTACCATCATCTTGTCGTGTTGAATGTGGTAATGCCCGTCAATGCGAAGCTCCACACCATGGCTGGCTATATCGCGCATTGTATCCAGGGATGTCTTGCCTCTGTTTCGACGCTTATCAATGACGACCTGTACTCGAACGCCTCGTTGTTTTGCTGCATCTAGTGCAGCAGCAATATCTTTAGCCTGGAATGCGTATGCAATCATCTGGATAGAGGAATGCGCAGAATTAATGGTATCCAGAACAAGCTTTTGTGCACTGCCTTCCGGGGAAAAGCCCACCTCAACTGAGGGGGCAGCAGAAGCAGATCCAGCAGTGATGAGGAGTAGTAATACCAATTTATTCATAGTGACTGTTCTCAGTTAATATTCTATGCGTTCTGTAATTTCACAGAGTGGAGCTGCTGCCTCAATAATAGCTTTTGGCACGAGGCAGACCGCCTCAAGCGCCGTTAGGTCGGCTTTGAGCGATGAGCGGATGTTAGTCAAATATTTCCGATGGTTTTTCATTTTCAGGCGACCAATAACCACCGCTGCCATGGTAGGTTTCAGCACCCAATACAAACTGAGTACCACAGTGCTTACAAACAAAATGGTAATCAACTATATCGCCCCAGACATGAGATATCTGAAGTGGTCTTTTTTGGCCGATGATACGGTCTTTGTTCCACGGTGATGTGTTCATACTCAAATCTCCTGCAATGTGGGAGATTTGAGTATGGTTGTCCCTTATGAGCGAATAGCCGAGAGGGTATCAATTATGGGGCTGGGTTTTAACACGCGTCAGTGTCTCAGTCTGTAATCGATTTACTCATATTGACACCTGTAACCCCGAATCCGCTGGTTTCATAAACATGCCGGGCGCGAGCATTATCACCTGCAACACGCAATCTGATCTCTTTAAACCCCTTTTCCTGCAGATACTTTTCAAAAGCACTTAGAGATTTTTTGCCAAGTCCTAACCCCTGGCTGGAGTTGAAAATATGAAAATCGTAGATAAAAACAGTGCGCTTAGTCGAGTCTGGTTTGTACCAGAGATAACCTACATGGTTGTTCGCCTTGTCCGACTGAACAACAATACACATTAACACTTGCCCGAGCGTGTTAACTCCCGCGGGAAGCATTTCCGATATCTCCTGCTTCGCTCTGGCGAGAGAATCATGAAGGGATAACCCGTAGTTTGATTCGATTTCACATGCATAATCATTCACAAAGTATTCGACATAAGCAGGATACTCATCTTTTGTCATCGGTCGGAAAGAAATCACATTGGGCGTCTCAATTTTATAGTAGTGGACGTATTAATAACGATGAAGTCCTCCATCGTCAATAGAGTTCATTTCTGAATAAGCCTTCAGATAAGGTAATAAATATAAAAGGGTTAAGTCTGCTTCTGGCTGTGAGTTCAATGGGTCGATGCAACGTTATCCTTAATCAAGGGGGTGTTGCCATGAAACAAAGAACGCGTATTAACTACGCACCAGAACAGAAAACGATTATCCGGGGCAGGTATAAACAAGGTGATTCCCTGCATGATATCGCCAGAATGTTCGACAGATATCATTCTTCTATTATGCCCACTATCCACCAGACTGGTGGATATCGTCCCTCTGTCCGAAAGCGGCATCCGTTAGCGCTTTCACTTGATGAAAGAGAGGAAATATCCAGAGCGCTGGTAGCAAAAATCAGCATCAGATAATCAACCGAGGGTAGGTCACAGGGTACGCTATCGGGACTGTGATCATGCCACGTATTCCTGCTCACGGCCTGGTCGCAACGTAACGACCAGGCGTCTTAGCCAGCACCTGCAAAATTACTGTCAGGGTAGGGGTCATTGAGATGATGATCTGAAATTGTCATCAAGCGTATGCATGGAATTCATTGCAACCAACAGGATTTTAAGAATAAAAAGATAGTCATCAATTTGTACTTCTGTTAGATGAATGAATGGTGGAATGTTAGCCAGCGCCAGATGCCCGGTTATAAAGTTAATGTTTATATCTGTCTGGGGTGAAATTACCTGACTGTTTATAGATGGCCATGTTTCCAAAAAAAAGACTAATTGTGATTTTCGGTACTCAAGTCTTTCCTGCGGATTTTCAGCGGAAGATGTTCCTGTCGTAATGATAACGGTATCAACTTCGTTAATTACTGCCTGAACATCATCCTGAATCCAGCATGGAAACTTTCTTGCCAGCAGGTTTGCGGGTTCCATATCCCCGGCTGAAAGAAAAACGTGAGCGTATGGATCAAGGCGGAACAATTCGACCAGGAATGTTTCAGTCAGATCATTTATCCCAAGGATGCCTATTCGCGTCATATTGCCACCTTTTTGCCGTCACGCTCATGTAAATAAACAATTTTTTGCTCTCGCTGATAAAGCCCGTGAGTTCCTTTACCCAGTTTTATTTGCTATTTCGCCAGGTAATGAAGATTGCCATCCACCGCCTAGCGCCCTGAATGCTGCTACTGCCGCACGGGCCGATTCTGTCTGCGCCTGCGCTCTGGCATCGGAAGCCTGGAGAAGCGTTTCATCGTTGTGCAGTACGTCAATCAGGCTGGCTGTTCCTTGCTGAAAAGCGATAAAAGAAGACTGTCGGGCGCTTGCCAGGGCGGTTTCACCGCCGGTCAGCGTGGTTGCCTGTATCTGGCGATTGAGCAGTGCCGAGAAGGCGTTTTCAACGTCTTCCGTTGCACGTAATACTGACAGACGATATGCGGCGAGTGCTTCTGCTTCCTGGCCTTTTGCCTGCTCTATTTGCGCGTTAATACGCCCAAAGTCAAAGAGCCGCCAGCGTAACCCCAGCACACCTGCCGACTGGCTGGCACCTGCAGTAAAAAGATTATCCCCTGATACTGTTGTTGCACTGCCAAGCAGGGCGTTAAGGGAAAACTTTGGATAATACTCGCTGACAGCCACGCCAATACGGGCGCTTGATGCAGCCAGATGACGCTCGGCCACAATAATATCGGGTCTGCGGCGAAGCAGGTCAGCCGGGGTGCCCATCGCGGTGATTGCGGGTGTATGAGGTATAGCCCCCGGTGAAGCCAACTGCGCGCGATGCGTCCCAGGAGGTGTACCCAGCATAACGTCCAGCGCATTCATGGCGGCATCGAGACCATTATTCAGAACCGGTATCGTTGCCTGTACCTGTGCCAGTGCGCCTTCTGTCTGGCGAACCTGATATTCCGGAGCCAGCCCTTTGCTGTGCAACAGCTGAACTTTTTCCAGCAGTTGCTGTTGCGTGATGACCTGTTTATTCGCAATATCCAGACGGGTCTGTAATCCACGCAGGGTGATATAGATATCCGCAGTCTGTGCGGCGACAGCAAGACGTGTCGCCGCGACCCCGGCATCAGAGGCCTGATAATCGGCCAGGGCAGCCTGACGGCCCCGCCGCAGGCCACCAAACAGGTCTATCTCCCAGCTTGCATTTATATCGGTTTCATAGGAATTGCCGTAGCGATTATAATCAGGGGTTGAACTAAGCACCTGACCTAGCGGTGTTTCAACCGACTGATAGGCGCGGGTAGCCTGTCCGCTGATATTTCCCGAGGGAAGCAGTGCCGCCGTCGCGGCTCCCAGCCCTGCCCGGGCCTGGACCATCCTGGCGGAAGCCTGGGCGAGATCGAGGTTTTGCATGAGCGCGTCTGAAACCAGCTGGTTCAACAGGGGATCGCCAAAACTTTTCCACCAGATTGCTAAACTGGCGGGGTCGGATGGGCTGCGCTGCTGTAAGGATGACTGTGCCTGGAAATGCTCCTCAAGTGGAGCCGCAGGACGATGATAATCAGGTCCGACTGCGCACCCCGCCAGTAAGCTGGTACTTACAATCAGTGCAAGAACACGTTGGGGGAACATGGGTAATCCTTGAGATAAACTTGAGTTGTGACTACATTACCAAATGGTCACTCGTTGTCAATAAGGGCTCATTGAGCTAAGCTGGAGAAATGACTAAACAAACTAACGATATCCTCGGACGGGGTCCTTCGGACCATAGTGTCCGTGATCAGGTTGTAGAAGCAGCTACAGACCATTTCGGGCATTTTGGCTACGAAAAAACGACCGTGTCCGATTTGGCAAAGGCAATAGGCTTTTCCAAAGCTTATATTTATAAATTTTTCGATTCTAAGCAGGCGATTGGGGAAGTTATTTGTGCCAACAGGCTTAATCAAGTCTCTGAAATTGTTAGTAACGCTATTGCAGATGCACCGACTGCGTCTGAAAAGATTCGGCGCTTGTTAAGGGCACTGACAGAGGCCGGTAGTGATTTGTTTTTTCACGATCGCAAGCTTTATGACATTGCAGCCGTGGCTTCCCGAGATAACTGGCCATCGGCAACCGCACATCAGGAGCAACTGCATCAACTGATAAAGCACATTATCCAGGAGGGGCGGAATTCAGGAGAATTTGAACGAAAAACGCCCCTTGATGAAGCAGCAGAGGCCATTTATCTGGTCATGCGACCTTATATCTGCCCTTTACAGTTGCAATATAACCTGGATACAGCATCCCATGCTGCCGTATTACTGTCATCATTGATACTGAGAAGCTTATCACCCTGACTGTGACCATTGACTTATTTGGTCACTTGAATGAGTATGAGAAAACTGTCCTGCTAATTTATTAAGGAATCTCATGCTCTGGCTCAAACCTGCCACTTTTGCTGTATGCCTGTTGCCGCTGGCCCTTGCGGCCTGTGGCGATTCTTCCAGCACCGATGATCCCCGCACTCAGCCTCCTTTGGTCAGGGTTGCCACCGTAGTGAGTGCGGGAGATGCTGCCCGCGCATTCACCGGAGTCGTTGTTGCCCGAACCCAAAGTGATTTGGGTTTCAGAGTGCAGGGCAAAATCCTTGACCGTCTGGTCGATACCGGCCAGACGGTCAAACGCGGACAGCCCCTAATGCGCCTGGATCCCGTTGACCTGCGGTTGCAGGCTCATGCTCAGCAACAGGTTGTCGCGGCCGCAAAAGCTCGCGCCCGGCAAACTGCGGATGATGAATCGCGTTATCGCGGTTTGGTCAGTGCAGGTGCCGTATCGGCATCAGCTTACGATCAGATAAAGGCTGCAGCGGATACGGCCAGCGCCGAACTCAGTGCCGCTCAGGCGCAGGCAAATGTGGCCCAGAACGCGACTGATTACGCCTTACTTCTGGCGGATGCCGATGGCGTGGTAATGGATACGATGGCCGAACCCGGTCAGGTGATTGCTGCAGGCCAGCCAGTCATCAGGCTGGCCAGAGCAGGGCAGCGTGAAGCTATTGTGCAGTTGCCTGAAACGCTGAGGCCAGCCATCGGCAGTGAGGCTCTGGCCACGCTGTATGGCAATGCAAAGCAGTCTGTTTCCGCCAGACTGCGCCTTCTTTCCGATGCGGCTGATCCTGTCACTCGCACTTTTGAAGCCAGGTATGTGCTTGGCGGCGAGTTGGCCAGCGCGCCGCTCGGCTCCACAGTGACACTGCAGCTTACAGAAAATAGAACTTACTCCCAGATAATGCAGGTGCCGTTAGCGGCAATCTATGATCAAGGCAAAGGTCCGGGAGTCTGGGGCATTTCGGGAAAGCCAGCCAAAGTATTATGGCGGCCTGTTCAGGTGATCGGTGTCAGTGACGATGCGGCCAGAGTGACCGGTAGTCTCAAGTCAGGCGAGCAGGTTGTCGCGCTTGGCGCGCATTTATTGCGTGAGGGTGAGGTTGTACGGATGGCATCCCTGGGTGTTGCCGGGAGCCAGCAATGAGCAATGGCCGCTTCAATCTTTCGGCGCTTGCGGTACGCGAGCGCTCTATAACGCTGTTTCTGATCTTTCTGATTTCGATAGCGGGTATATTTGCGTTCTTCGAACTCGGGCGTGCGGAGGACCCTCCGTTCACGATCAAACAGATGACCGTGATTACCGCCTGGCCTGGCGCAACTGCGCAGGAAATGCAGGACCAGGTAGCTGATCCCCTGGAGAAGCGCCTACAGGAACTGCGCTGGTATGATCGCACTGAAACCTTCACGCGGCCCGGTCTGGCGGTAACTATGGTTTCCCTGCGCGACAGCACTCCGCCATCGGAAGTCCAGGAGGAGTTTTATCAGGCACGCAAAAAACTGGGGGACGAGGCCCAGAAGCTCCCTGCTGGCGTCATTGGTCCTGTGATTAATGATGAATATGCGGACGTGACGTTCGCACTCTTTGCCCTCAAGGCCAAAGGGGAACCACAGCGCCTGCTTGCGCGCGATGCAGAATCGTTGCGTCAGCAGTTGCTGCACGTGCCCGGCGTGAAAAAAGTCAACATCATCGGAGAGCAGCCTGAACGTATTTTCGTCTCTTTTTCCCATGACCGTCTGGCCACTCTGGGCGTCACCACTCAGGACATTTTCACCGCGCTCAACAGCCAGAACGTACTGACACCTGCAGGTTCTATCGAGACCAGGGGGCCGCAGGTTTTTGTTCGCATCGATGGTGCATTCGACAACCTGGAGAAGATTCGCCAGACCCCAATCGTGGTTCAGGGGAAGACGCTGAAGTTGTCGGATGTGGCAACGGTTGAACGCGGATACGAGGATCCGGCAACTTTCCTGGTGCGCAACAACGGAGAGCCAGCACTGTTGCTGGGTATCGTTATGCGGGACGACTGGAATGGACTCGATCTGGGTAAGGCTCTGGAGGCGGAAGTCTCCAGTATCAATGCTGGACTCCCTCTGGGAATGACGCTTAGCAAAGTGACCGATCAGGCTGTCAACATTAGCTCGGCGGTAGATGAGTTCATGGTCAAGTTCTTTGTTGCCCTGCTCGTCGTTATGGTGGTGTGTTTTCTCAGCATGGGCTGGCGTGTCGGTATCGTCGTTGCGGCGGCCGTGCCGCTGACACTGGCTGTTGTGTTCGTCATCATGGCAGCTACAGGCAAGAACTTTGATCGCATCACACTAGGATCGTTGATCCTGGCGCTGGGCCTGCTGGTTGACGACGCCATTATTGCCATTGAAATGATGGTAGTGAAGATGGAGGAAGGCTACAGCCGAATCAAAGCTTCCGCCTATGCATGGAGCCACACGGCGGCCCCTATGCTGTCCGGTACACTGGTTACTGCCATCGGTTTTATGCCCAATGGATTCGCACCTTCCACGGCAGGCGAGTACACCAGCAATATGTTCTGGATCGTCGGTATCGCGCTGATCGCGTCCTGGGTGGTGGCGGTGGCATTTACTCCTTATCTGGGCGTGAAGCTACTGCCGGACTTCGGGAAAGTCGTTGGGGGGCAAGACACCATCTATAACACCCGCAACTACAACCGTTTTCGACAACTACTCAGTAGAGTGATCGCACGCAAGTGGCTGGTAGCGGGCACTGTGATAGGGATATTTGTGCTGGCTGTCGTTGGCATGGGACAGGTAAAAAAACAGTTCTTCCCAACTTCCGATCGTCCAGAGGTGCTTGTCGAAGTTCAGATGCCATATGGTACCTCCATTGAGCAAACCAGCGCTGCAACAGCAAAAGTTGAAGCCTGGCTGGCAAAGCAAAAGGAAGCCAGGATTGTGACGTCCTACATTGGTCAGGGGGCACCACGCTTCTTCCTGGCAATGTCACCTGAATTGCCCGATCCGTCATTCGCTAAAATCGTGATACTCGCGGGTAATGATAAGGAGCGGGAAGCCCTCAAGCTCAGACTGCGCCAGGCGGTGGCGGACGGGCTGGCTCCTGAAGCTCAGGTACGTGTCACCCAGATTGTGTTCGGCCCGCCTTCGCCATATCCCGTGGCCTACCGCGTTATGGGCCCCGATCCGGACAAGCTGCGTGAGATTGCAAGTGAAGTAGAGAGTGTAATGCGCGCCAGTCCAATGATGCGCACCGTCAACACGGATTGGGGGCCGCGTGTACCGACCCTGCACTTTACACTCGATCAGGATCGCCTCCAGGCCGTTGGGCTGACATCCAGTTCAGTGTCCCTACAGTTACAGTTCCTGTTGAGTGGTGTCCCTATCACAGAAGTGCGTGAGGATATTCGTTCAGTGCAGGTTATGGGGCGTGCAGCCGGAGATATCCGCCTGGACCCTGCGAAGATCGCCGACTTTACATTGATCGGTTCAGCAGGGCAACGCATTCCACTGTCACAGGTGGGGGCCGTTGATGTGCGTATGGAAGACCCCTTGTTGCGGCGCCGCGACCGTATGCCGATCATCACGGTTCGCGGAGACATCGCTGAAGGTCTGCAACCTCCTGACGTGTCCACTGTTGTCCTGAAGAAGTTACAACCGATCATCGAGAAGTTACCTTCCGGCTATCGGATTGAACAGGCTGGGTCGATCGAAGAAGCGGCCAAAGCCACCACGGCGATGCTGCCGCTGTTTCCAGTCATGATCGCACTCACGCTGCTCATCATTATTTTGCAGGTGCGTTCGATTGCGGCAATGGTCATGGTTTTTGCCACGAGTCCGCTTGGCTTAATCGGCGTGGTGCCGACATTGCTGATTTTCCAGCAGCCGTTTGGCATCAATGCGCTGGTCGGTCTGATCGCGCTGTCGGGGATCCTGATGCGCAACACACTGATCCTGATCGGGCAAATCCATCACAACGAACAGGAAGGATTGAGTCCGTTCAACGCGGTCGTCGAAGCAACCGTTCAGCGTGCGCGTCCGGTGATATTGACGGCTCTGGCGGCTATCCTGGCATTCATCCCGCTAACCCATTCGGTATTCTGGGGGACGCTTGCCTACACGCTAATTGGTGGCACGTTCGCCGGAACGATTCTGACACTGGTGTTCCTGCCGGCTATGTATTCCATCTGGTTCAGGATAAAAAGCCCTGCTTCAACATCATCAACGGAAAACAGTTCCTCTGCTGAAGGATTAAAAAATGTCTGAACATAAAGTCGTTCTGATTACCGGTGTTCCATCAGGTATTTGGCTCCGTCAGGGATATCAATACCGCTTCCCCATTGAATGATGTTGCACTGACAGAAATTTATGCACTCGCAGGATGAGTTCAAGTAGGTGAATATGCCAGTTGCTATGCCTGAGCAACTGGCATTTATTTTTGTATCAAGACATTGCCCATCCAGGCGGATCATGCGCTATGTAAGCCCAAAAAAGTAACCACTACAAGACCTGGAGAGTCGGACGTGAAAGAATATTTTGCTTATTATCAGTGTCCGTGCCTTAATGAAATGATTTGTTTGAAGTACAAGCAAACGTAAACATTTTTCCGGACAGTACTCATTCCCAGGTGCTATCACTGATACCCCCTCCTTTTGAGTCCGTAAGTTTAATATTATACGTTTATAACCACTCTTATCATGTGTTATTGGAGTCAGTATGCCCTCAAGATTTATAGGCCTGGTAAAATGGTTTAAGGAAGACAAAGGTTTTGGTTTCATCTCTCCTCTTGATGGAAGCAAAGATATCTCTGTTCATGTTTCGGAGCTTCAGGGTGATAATTTTAACACTCTGTTTGAAGGGCAGAAGGTTGAGTACACCGTTTATAACGGTAACAAAGGGCCCGCAGCGTCTAAAGTAATTCTTTGTGATAAATAAACATGTGTGGTTCGGTGATATGAGTCAGTTATTAGGCCTGAACAAAAAGAACCGCAAGCTGAACGAGAGACCAATAATTTAAAATCAGAACAGTAATTTATACCGATTTACAGGTGTGCTGTTCTGTATAATCAAGTGCAGGTCTCCCGCATGAACGGCCTGAAAGCAGACGTTAACGGGCTGTATTAACAATAAAGTGTGTTAATGAACAGACGACCTGCAACAGCATCATTGCACTGATTTTATGGTTTTTTATGAAATATTGATAACGGTGGGGCGCTTGATTTTTTTAACTTTAATTGTCAACAAGAACGCGCCGGCAATCATTTTGAAGACTTGAACAAAGTACTACAGAATGGGCAGACAAGCTGAGAACCTTTTTGAACGCGGCTAAAACTATGTTCTGAATCTTTTGAACAGTTTGGGCACTGACATTTGACCAGGTAATTACGACGATTTTGCATTTTTTTACGTTCTGACATCTGAATCTCCTACGATAAGGGACGACAACGATACACGTTAAATATGATAATTACTTGTGTTTTTTTTAGATAACTTTATAAATGTTAAAAACAGCAGAAAAACAAGGTTTTTGACAAAAAGATACAGAAACAGCAGATAATCTGCCAGATGAATGTTTTTTTGATATGGACATTCTTCCTGCGTAAGAAAGATGTTTAGCTTCTGGGTTAAAAATTTCGGTGAGTTTATTCTGGTTGACAGTAAGAGAAGATATCAGAATTCATATTAGATGTGGTTAATAAAAAACCCGCACAGAGCGGGTTCTTTTACTATCAGCAATACTTAACTGCTCAGACTATTGTCTTCATCGCTATCGCAAGTATTACTTATAATTAGCGCGGATTACAGCGGTGAGACATTACCAGCTGCGGGACCTTTAGCGCCATTTTCAATGGTGAAGGAAACTTTCTGGCCTTCATCAAGTGTTTTAAAATTGTCGCTTTGGATAGCAGAGAAGTGTACGAATACATCTTTGCTGCCGTCGTCAGGGGTGATAAAGCCAAAACCTTTATCTGAATTGAACCATTTTACTAAACCAGTCATTTTATTAGACATTGATAATTCCTTAATTTATGAGCCACTTAAAAGCGGCGAAGATGGCCTGTATTTAGAGAGTTACTTATTTGGCACTTAGGAGGAGGCTCATGAAGAAGGGATATCTATGGATAGCTCTTGAACAGAGGACTGCTTTACTAAAACTGCTTTCATAAGGTCTGTTTTCCAAACCGATGTCGCTATTAAGACATAGAAAAATTAATTCTGCAATGTATATGTTATTTATTTTAACCATTTAAACACCCGGATGGCTGAACGGCTGATAAATTACTGAACATGGCAAGAATAGATACGATTTACACAGCATCAGGGGGGATCACACTATGAGGGAGCACTTCCGTTGAGATTTACTCGATATGGGGGCAGGGCTCCGGTTTACTGTAGCGACGGACATTCAGATTTATTTCTGTGATCCTCAGTCTCTCTGGCAACGCGGTTCAAATGAGAATACGAGCAGGCTGCTCAGACAATATTTTCCAAAAGGTACTGACTTATCGGTTCACAGTCAGCAAAGACTTAACCGTGTTGCATCCCTCGGTTGAACTCACCGCGAGGAGAAAACGTCATTGTTGCCGCTTATAAGGCACTAAAATGCCAAAATTGGGCGTGGTGATTCAGTGAGTGGTAGGATAAATTCAGGGTTCAATTTCAGACAATTAAGGAAGCTGGTATGTCGCAGAATTTACCGGGAGTTGACGTCTTGTTTGTCGCTGGGTTTGGGCCCATCTCGCAGAATGCTGAAGACAGCTTCGAGTTTTATGTACAGGTACTCGGTCTGCCACTTAAGCCAATGGAGGGTAACTGCGATTACCTGTTATCGGAAAACATGCTGAAGGGCGTCAAGCATTTTGCCGTCTGGCCGTTATCACAGGCCGCAAATTCATGTTTTGGCACTGGGGAGTGGCCAACCGGACACCCAATACCGCAGGGATGGATTGAATATGAAGTTCAGGATCTCGATTCTGCTACCCGTATTTTGAGTGAGAAGGGTTATCGCCTGTTGGTGGCTAACCGCACAGAACCCTGGGGGCAAACCGTTACTCGTCTGCTTAGTCCTGAAGGGTTGCTCACAGGGCTTACGATAACCCCCTGGCTTCGCGGGTAAACAATGTCCGCTCCTGGCACAGGACTGCTGTTGCAGCCCTCACAAGCTTCTCAATCCATCCATGAAAATTATCAAAACTATTTCAATCGCCGCCGTAACCACTCTTTTACTGAAGTCAGCCTCAGTATTTGCGCAGAGCATTACTGCGACTGCGCTGACCTGGCTGCGGGTCTTAAGAGATTAGCAGTGCCTGTCTGTAACTGTGATTAGGGCGGTTACCCGTTCAGTTGAGCGGATACTTCTACGGCCAGTTCAGTAAATGCGCGGGCAGCAAAACTCTGATAAGCATCCCTTCGCCGCATGAGAACCGCGGTTCGCGTCAGGCGCTCGGGTTCGAGCGCGATCGCCACCAGATTATCCTGGGCAAGGGCGGTTCTGGCGGGAAGGAGCGTGGATAAAGATGTCCTGCTGACAATTTCTATTACCGCTCCGAGAGCGTTAGCTTCCATCAGCACCTTTGGATGAATGTTGTGTTTACGGCAGTAGCTGTCAATCTGTTCGCGGGTCGCGAATTCCTTGCTGAGTAATACGAGGGACTCGGTGTTCAGAGCCTGTAACCCGGCGGATTTTTCCTTCGCAAGCCTGTGCCCGGTGTTGACCACCAGGGCAAGCGTTTCGTCCAGCAACGGTATCGCGTCGATGTCCGGACAGTGAACATCACCAAATGCTATCCCCAGGTCCAGCTCTCCTTCCTGGAGTAGCTCTTCCATGCTTTCCTGCGAAATCTCCCGCACGTTGAGGGTAATTTCTGGGTAGCGAAGGTGGAATGCCTCGACCAGCGGCCCGACAAGATACGTTGTGAAGGTTGGCGTCACGGCTAAGCGAAGCGATCCACGGCTGAGATCGTTTACGTCGTGGATCGCGCGCGTAGCCTCCCGCAGCTCATGAGACGCACGGCGAACATACTGAAGATAAGCATGCCCGGTATCTGTCAGACGTGTTGTACGACCAGACCGATCGAATAACTGGGTGCCAAGTTCTTCCTCCAGTTGTTTTACGAGCTGTGAGAGAGCTGGCTGAGAGACGTGCAGCGATGCTGCAGCTTTGGTGAAGCTGAGATGTTCAGCAACCGCCTGGAAATACCGTATACGCCGGGCGAGCATATTTTACCTCATAAGATTATCTGAATTACTCCATAATATTTTAGACTTTTATCTTATACCAGAGATTGCTTACTCTTTGTCGCACACAACCGACACTGAGATCGCAACCATGAAAGAGATTATTGAAGGTTTTCTGAAGTTCCAGAAAAATGCCTTCCCCGAGCGAGTTAAGCTATTCAAAAGTCTGGCCAATCAGCAGAGTCCGAGAGCATTATTCATTTCCTGCTCTGACAGCCGTCTGGTACCAGAGCTGGTTACCCAGCGTGAACCCGGCGATTTGTTTGTGATCCGTAACGCCGGGAACATTGTACCGTCTTATGGCCCGGAGCCCGGCGGCGTTTCAGCCTCTGTGGAATATGCGGTCGCCGCGCTCAAGGTAAATGACATCGTGATTTGCGGCCACTCTGACTGTGGTGCCATGACTGCCGTTGCCACCTGCAAATGCCTCGATCATATGCCCGCCGTGTCGAGTTGGTTGCGCTATGCCGACTCAGCCCGTGTGGTGAATGAGGCCCGACAGCATCCCGACCCGTCCGCTAAAGTCGCGGCTATGGTGCGCGAAAACGTCATCGCTCAGTTGGCTAATATCCAGACTCATCCTTCCGTTCGTCTGGCGCTTGAAGAAGGCCGGATATCGCTGCACGGCTGGATCTATGACATTGAGAGCGGTCGTATTGATGCTTTTGATGGCAGAACCGGTACCTTCGTATCCCTTGCTGAAAATCCAGAAGTAAACGCCGTTTCCTCACAAGCCAGGCATGTTGCCTGAACCTCTTACTTACCAGGAGAAAAGACCATGATCCAGACCCAAGTCACTCAGGCTGCACGTCAGGCACTTACTGAAACCATCATTCAGGCTAAAGCCCGCAAGGAACTCTCTTTCGCAGAAATCGTTGACGGGACCGGTTTGTCGGAAGCCTTCGTTACCGCGGCCCTGCTTGGTCAGCATCCGTTGCCTGCCGACGCAGCAGTAGTTGTCGGCAAGAAGCTCGACCTGAATGCTGATGAAGTTAAACTGTTGCAGTCAGTGCCTGTTCGCGGCAGCTTTGCCGATGGCATTCCGACCGATCCGACAATCTACCGTTTCTACGAAATGATGTCAGTTTACGGACCCACCCTTAAAGCTCTTGTCCATGAGAAGTTCGGTGACGGCATCATCAGCGCCATTAACTTCAAACTGGATATCAAGAAAGTTGAAGATCCAGAGGGGGGCCACCGCGCGGTGATCACCCTGGACGGCAAATACCTGCCGACCAGGCCTTTCTGATCCCCTCCTGACTCAGCCCGGCAACCTAAGAGCCGGGCTGCAGCGATATCCGATTTGTCACCGTTCACCACCTGACTTCCTGTCAAAACTCACCGGGTGTTACGCCCATAATTGCGCGAAATGCAGCAGAAAATGCGGCTGGCGAAGAAAAACCAAGCTGCCAGGCAATCTGTTTAACAGGTACGTTTTCAGAAAGAAGATCCAGTGATGCGTATATTCTTACGCGCTGCTTCCATGTCCGGAAGCTGAACCCCGTATCACGTAAAAACAGGCGGGAGAAAGACCTTTCCGACATGTTTGCTATGTCAGCCATATCAGTTAACGAGGTTTCCCAGCGATGGCTGAGCATCAGCTCTCCTGCGGCACGGAATAATCGGTCATCGCGCGGCATCGGTAGTTCTGCGGGTACGGATGCTGCCTCGCCGATAATGTCCAGAAGTAAAAGTGCCATTTTTCGCTTCGTCAGCGTGTGGTAATCACTAATAAACAGGCTGGCTATTAACTCCTTTACCAGCGGAACTGCGTCGATCACATGTACCCGATCATTCTTTGTGAAATGTGTGCATTCAGAAATCAGGCTACGGCTGAGGTAAACCGCGCGCAGCTCCGTATGCGACAGAAGTCTGTATGAGTGTTCCATCAACGGTGGGAGCCAGAGCGCCCGCTGAGGGGGAATAACCCATCGCCTGCCTGCGGCCTCAACCAGCAGAACGCCACTGCTAGCGTATAAAAGTTGTCCTTCCAGGTGGTAATGGGGAGGATCCGCTTCCCCGCGCCGGTAGGAAATGGCCGTTGCTGACCAGCCTGTTGAGTCATCGTGTCTTGGCGCTTTATCGATACTTACTGGCATTTCAGATTCAAACCTCACGTCTATCATGATCCGACTGGCGTTACCCGACCGGGATTTCGCAGGGGGATGTGCGCCTGACTTATTACTTAACAAGATTCAGAAGGATATAAACCTATGCGAGTACATTTTATTGTACATGAACATTTTGAAGCACCCGGCGCGTTTGAAACCTGGGCCATGATTCGTGGCCACGAAGCAACCTTCTCGCGCGTTTATGCGGGTCAAAAACTTCCTGAAGATGCAGGGGATATCGATCTGCTGGTAGTGATGGGGGGGCCACAGGATCCGTCCGTCACCCCTGATGAATGTGCACATTTTGATTCCAGAGCTGAACAGGCGCTTATTGCCTCAGCTGTGCGTATGGATAAAGCCGTCATCGGCGTTTGCCTGGGTGCCCAACTGATTGGGGAAGCCCTGGGCGCACGCTTTGCGCACAGCCCGGAAAAAGAGATCGGCAAGTTTCCAATTTTTATGACCGCTGAGAGCGAGCAGAACCCGCTGTTTTCTCACTTCGGTAATAAGCTTGATGTCGGGCATTGGCATAACGACATGCCGGGACTTACTCCCGCGGCGGAGATCGTCGCCTGGAGCGAAGGTTGCCCACGACAGATAGTTGCTTATTCTGAGCTGGTCTACGGGTTTCAGTGCCATATGGAACTTACACAGCACCTTATCGAATTGCTGATCGCGCATTCTGACAGGGATTTACGTCGGGCCGCAGACTATCGATTCGTTCAGACACCGGAAGAATTGCGAAGCCACGACTACAGCGAAATGAACAGAGCATTATTCACGTTTCTCGACAAACTCGAGGCACGCTACCGCCAGACAGGTACATGACTTCATTACCTGCAGCGGAACGACATGCCGTGTGATTGGCTGTTTATCAGTTATTACTGAGTCGAAAAAAGCCCCCGATAGGCAACAGACCGCATGCTTAACGGGGGAAGTGTGAAAGTGTTGAATGGTCCGGTTCCAAAAAATATCACGCGCAATCCGGACAACAGGCAGAGGGCAAAAACAACCGGCCGAGGAAAACGACCGGCCAACTGGCAGTTATTTCAGGTGTTCTTTCAGTTCGTAGGCGGCCTGGCCAAGTGCGGTCCGCACGGCAGGCACGTCGCTCAGTGCATTCAGCAGACCGTAGTCATGAATCAACCCGTTATAGCGGGTAACCGTCACGTTGACGCCGGCGGCATCAAGCTTGCGGCCAAACGCCTCGCCTTCGTCGCGCAACACGTCAAATTCAGCAGTCTGAATCAGAGTAGGTGGCAGTCCCTTCAGCTGTTCAGGCGTGGCACGCAGCGGCGATGCCAGGATGTTGTTACGATCGCTTTCTTTAGTTGTGTAGGCATCCCAGAACCATTTCATCATATTACGCGACAGGAAATACCCGTTCTCATACTGGTTATAAGAACCGGTGTTGAAATTCGCGTCAGTTACAGGCCAGAGCATCACCTCATAGCGGATGGCTGGCGCCTTATGCTGTTTGGCCTGGAGCGCTACGGCTGCAACCATGTTCCCACCTACGCTGTTACCTACCAGCGCCAGGCGACCACCATCAACGCCAATTTCGCTACCGTGCTCGGCAACCCAGCGGGTTGCTGCATAAGCCTGATTAATCGCAACCGGGAAATGCGCTTCCGGCGATGGCGTGTAGTCGACAAAAACGGCCGCAGCACCGGACTCACTGACCAGGTCACGAACGAGGCGTTCGTGCGTCGCAAAGTCGCCCAGTATCCAGCCACCGCCGTGGAAGAACATGAAGACTGGCAGGGTCCCCTGTGCGTTATGAGGCTTCACAATGTGAAGTTTGATGGAGCCGCCATCAACGTTGATCGTTTTTTCAGTGACGTCGGCAGCAGGCAGTTTCGCACCTTTCTGGGCGTTGATTAGCACCTGACGTGCGTCCTGTGGAGACAATTGTTCAATAGGCTTACCTCCGGCACCGTTCAGGGCATTGAGAAATTCCTGCACGTGACGATCCGGCTGAGAAGCATCGGCAAAGCTGTTGGCGGAAACGGCTGCCATTGCGGCAGTCAGCAACACAGATTTAATATTCATAATACGGCCTTAATAATATTGTTTGCTATTAAATAGTGCGCGATTTATGAGGGTAAAGTACATCACGTGTACTTGATCCTGAAAAACCACGCGCTGAGAAAACTTAAGCGCTCCCCGCACCAACCAGCTTGCTTTTACATCAACTGGCCGAGTAAAACCCCGACCAGGAAAGTAGTCGCGGGCCTTACGCGGGGTAACTCAATGACTTACAGACCCAGGTCAGACAGGCCTGGGTGATCGTCTGGACGACGCCCCAGCGGCCAGAAGAACTTGCGCTCGCTTTCTTTGATAGGCATGTCATTGATACATGCGAATCGGCGCTTCATCAGGCCGTCGGCCTCAAACTCCCAGTTTTCGTTGCCGTAAGAGCGGAACCAGTTACCTGAGTCATCACGCCATTCGTAAGCGTAACGGACGGCGATACGGTTTTCGCCAAAAGCCCACAGTTCTTTGATAAGGCGGTACTCGAGCTCTTTTTTCCACTTACGTGCGAGGAATCCTTCGGCTTCCTCGCGATTATTCGCGAACTCGGCGCGGTTACGCCATTTGGTATCCAGCGAGTAAGCCTGCGCGACTTTTGCCGCGTCTCGGGAATTCCAGCCATCTTCAGCCAGTCGAACTTTCTCAATAGCAGTTTCCAGCGTAAATGGCGGAAGCGGCGGACGAACTTGTGTATCTGTCATGGTAAAACTCCTGTTAATTTGGTTTATAGGTAATAGCAATATTCGATACTCAGGCCCCGGCTGAGACCCGTTCCAGCAAAACTTTCGCAACGTCCCGTGCGTTGTCAGCGGCGTTCCGGTCGCCCATCACGTATGTCATGGTGATAGCCCCCTCAATCAGAATCAGCAGTTGTCTTGCCAGATCTGCAGGGTGTTCAGTGTTCAGCTGCCCGCAGAGTTCGAGCGCATAATCCAGCAGTTTTTGTTTATGCATTTTCGCTATCTGGCGAACGGGATCCTCCGGGTCTCCTACTTCTCCGGCTGTGTTGATAAAGGCACAGCCCCGGAAGCCTTCAGACTCAAACCAGCTTTTCAGAACCGTGAACATGTTCAGAATGCGATCCTGAGGCGTTTCGCCTTTATCAGACTCGGTTCTGAACCACTGCATCCACCGTTCGTCACGTTCATTCAACGCGGCCGATGCCACGTCCTCTTTGTTCGCGAAATGGCGATAAATACTTTTCCTTGCAACACCAGAGGTCTTTACCAGAAGGTCCATGCCCATAGCATGGATCCCGTTCTGATAGATAAGTTGCTCGGCGGTTGCGAGGATTTTTTCTCGCGTATCAGTTGGCTTCTTGTTCATGGTTTATCAGTTGCCTCTTGTTCATGACTTAAAGGTAGAACGATCGTTCTACTTGGTCAAGCGTTGATTATGAATTATATTTTTTGAAATGGGTTAAAAATCCATAATATTCATTTAAATCAATGAGTAGATAAAGAAAAATTTCTTTAACGAAAGAGAGTTTTCTGAAAAGAAAACCTTCTTCAGGGATAAATTACGTTTCAGGCAGGGGGAGGGTGGCACTGGTGAGAGCGGATATAAATCGAAAAAAAGGGGAATGTTTTTACTATTGTCCTGCCGATCAACTCCGGTTGATGGCTTTTACTTGAGGTTTGCCTGATAAACCCAGGCTCTCCCTGACAGCGCGTTTCATTTGCAGTTTGTCGAGAATAATACTGATGCGCTCGCCGGGGACAGTGAGCCTGTACTCGCCATGTAATGGCATCGAGGAAATTAGATATCGTCGATCATTCCAGATAATCCAGTTCACTTTCAATCCATTCAATACGCGAAGCGCTAAATCTGCCTGCCAGGCTGGCACGGTATATTCTTACGAGCATGTCCTGAAGCCACACGTTTGCAGGTGCGGCCTGGTTTGCTATGCGCTTTTTCTGTTTCGGAATGCGGCCACTTTCATGCGATTACCGCAGGTGGCCATACTGCACCAGCGCCGGCGATGGGATTTACTCAAATCGTGAAACAGTAAAATACAGTTGTGGGCTTCACACTGCCGAACGTATTCGAATTTGTCATCCGTGAGCAGTTTTACCAGCGCGTTGGCAACGGGCCAGAGGAGGCCTGCGGGGCTGTCAGCGACTGAGCGAACATCCACACGATAGCGCTGCGTATCCTGATCCCATTCCAGCCTCGTTTCAGGACGCCCTGTTTCAAGCATTCTGTTAATCACCGTCAGGTCTGCCTCACTGGACTTCATCGCGGCATGTACGACTGCTCTGGCTGCATCGCGAAGCTGGCGAGCCTCCCCCAGTAACTCAGGCGGAGCCACAGTTCCTTTCGGCACAAGGCCCGCCGTTTGCAGCCAGTCGATAACGCTTCGATCGTCATCAAAGCAATCGTGTCGATCGTCGCCTGTCCCGTACTCGCTGTTGATAAAGTCCAGCGCAAGGTTGTCGGCCAGGAAGAGCGGCGGGGAAGAAGGATTTTTGATTTCCATACGCACCTGTAACCCATTAAATATTTTTGACAGGTTACCATAATTGTGTGTAACCTTCAATTTCACACTTTAACGGTTACATGAGGTTTGTTATGACATCTTCATTCTCGGGGTTATCAACTGCAGATAACACGCCAGTACAGGTTCATTACCGCTATAAACAGGCGGGCGATGTTAACGTTTTTTACCGTGAAGCAGGCGATCCGGCATCGCCAGTCCTGCTGATGCTGCACGGTTTCGCGGGCTCATCATTTATGTTCCGTGACCTTATTGCCCAACTGGCTGATCGTTATCGTCTGATAGCGCCGGATTTGCCAGCCTTTGGGTTTACCGAGGCACCAGAGCGGGGTGACTACGCTTATACCTTTGACCAGTTGGCTGAGACCATCGACGTATTCACTGAAGCGTTGGGCCTCGACTCATATGCCCTGATGGTTCACGACTACGGTGCTCCCGTCGGATGGCGTCTTGCGCTGGCGCATCCTCAGCGGGTTACCGCCATTATTTCCCAGAATGGAAATGCTTACGAAGAGGGGCTGGGAGAGGCCTGGGCACCTATTCAGAAATACTGGGCCGACCCGACTCCCGAAAACCGGAGCGCGCTGAGTGATTTTCCGACTCCCGCGTCAATCAAATGGCAGTATCTGGAAGGTGTCACCGATCCGAGTCTGGTTTCCCCGGACGGCTATTCACTTGAAGGGATGCAGGTAGTGCGGCCGGGCAATGCGGAGATCCAGCTGGACCTGCTGCTGAACTACGCTTCAAACGTGAAGATGTACCCTCTGTTTCAGCAGTATTTCAGGGAATATCAGCCACCGCTGCTGGCGGTCTGGGGAAAACACGACCCGTTTTTCATGGCCGCAGGTGCCGAAGCCTGGAAGCGCGATATCCCGAATGCCGAGATAAACTTCTATGACACCGGCCACTTCGCGCTTGAAACGCATGCGAAAGAGATAGGCGATGACGTTCGGGAATTTCTTGATCGTAATGTCCATCAGGCGGGTTGATTCCCTTCAGAAGCTCGTCGGCCCGGGGCCGGGCGAGCAGAATGGTGAATGGACTCACTTAAAAAAACGGAAACCTTTAAGAAAGAGGACAGGAACAATGTCAGTGACTCATGGTGTACAACATATTGGCTTAGCCGTATCAAATCTTGAAGCTAGCGCCGCGTTCTTCACTGGTTTACTGGGCTGGCAGGAAGTTAAACGACGCGAAGACTATCCGGCCATCTTTGTGAAAGACGGCGCAATAACGCTCACGCTCTGGAAAACGCAAACAGAAGAGCCTGTTCAGTTCAATCGTAAAAACAATGTCGGGCTCCATCACCTGGCTTTGCGGGTGGAAACCAAAGAGGGTCTGTATCAGATCCTTGAAGTGTTGAAGGCAAATCAGGTCGAAATTGAATTCGAGCCCACCTTGATCCGCGAGGGGCCGTCTATGCACATGATGTGCTATGAGCCGAGTGGAATACGAATTGAATTTTATTACCCTGGTTGAGTAATTTCTGATTTCCGGTGCCAGGGGCATTTTCGCTTCGAGTACCGGCAAATATTGCGCTTCATCGTAGCGGGTTCTGGCCTTCCAGCAACGGTAAATGATCCCAGGAGAGACCCTATGCAGCAGAGACGGAGTACCTTTCATGACGGTGAGCGTGCAGTGCAGGCGCGTGCCGGAGTTTCAGGCGAGTGGCTTAATCGGTCGGAAAGCTTTGTGCGCTCCGAGATGCCTCAGCAGCATCGTAGCTTCTTTGAGAATCTTCAGATGCTGATTCTGGGGCTGCTCGATTCTGATGGCCGGCCATGGTGCGTTCCAGCTCTCGGGCCACGAGGATTCCTGGTTTCCCCCACTCCGGATACACTCGAAATTCATCGGGACCCGGTGCTCTTGAGTGAACTTGGCCTGGTTCGGTCAGTCGGTGCCAGTGTTGGCATACTCGGGATTGATCTGACCAGCAGACGTCGCAATCGGCTGAATGGCCGGATACAACATGCCTCACCTGGTGAAATGACCATTGTGGTTGATCAGAGCTACGGAAACTGTCCGCAATACATTCAGACCCGACATCTGCCCTCAGGCCAGGACAAGCCGGCTGTTGTGGCCCGCCGACGCGGCAGCATAACCGATCCGGAAGTTCGGCGAATTATTGAGGCCGCTGACACTTTTTTCATCGCCTCGCGTGCGGCTGGTTCTCTGGATGGTGGAAGTGCCGGAGTCGATGCTTCGCACCGAGGGGGGAACCCGGGATTTCTTGGTATCAACGGAAATGGCACGCTCTCCTTTCCCGATTTCTCTGGCAATCGCTTTTTCAACACACTGGGCAACATTGAGAGTGATGGCCGGGTCGGCCTGTTCGTTCCGGATTTTGAAACGGGTGAAGCAATTGTGCTTACGGGGCGCGGTTCCATCGACTGGGACCCCGAACGCATCAAGACGTTCGAAGGTGCGGAACGTGTTGTAGACGTGGTGCCGGAAGAAATCTGGCATGCAGATGCTGTGCTGCCGGTTATTGGTACGAAATCCGAGTAATAGAGTATTAAGCCCGTCATTCGGTGATACTCTTACTCCGGTCAACCTTCCTGACGCGTGAGCATCGTCCGCTTCTGGCTTGGAGCGGACGATGCTACCGTCTCCTGAATAAGGAGGTTGCGAGCATATTCTCAATTTATAATTTGCCATACATGGATTAAGCCCTATGACTATCTATACAAGAACAGCTCAACCTTCTGATGTTGATAGTATTTTCGACGTCAGAACCTCGGTTACCGAGAATCATCTGAGCCGTGAAGAAATGCAACTGATGGGGATTACCGAAAGTGCCGTTGCCAATATGATTGAGCAGAGCCAATGTGCATGGGTTGCAACCGTAAACGACAACATCATTGGTTTCTCGATGATTTTGCCGGATGAGGGCTGTCTTTTTGCAGCGTTTGTTTTGCCAGAATACGAGGGCAGGGGTATTGGCCGTAGCCTTGTTGAGCTAGCCGAGCATGAATTATTCAAACACCATGAAACGGCCTGGCTGGAAACGGATAAAAATAGTCGTGCGGCGCAATTCTATATGCAACTCGGCTGGGGTAAAAAAAAGAACATCAATGGCACGGATATCAGATTAGAGAAATCTCGCGGTGTTTAATCCATGGTGATACTTATCCTCGTTCGCTTCTGACACTAAGCGGCCGAGCTAATTTTAAAGCCGTAATGTTCAATTGACGTATTCTTCAGTACTACATTTTCCTGGTGATTGTGTGTGGTGGCGTATCTGTTAATCTGGCTGGGCTCATCGGATGACCAGGAAGAGACATGCTAAACCCAGGATTCATTACCCGCAAAGCGCTTGCTGAATGGCAGAATGCGCCTGTCTTTTTACCTCAGTTTCAGTTCCATGAAAAACATCGTACGGTCATACGCACCGCGTCCCCTGAAAATATTCTGCCGTTCATCGCAACATTTGACGTCCAGCAAGACGCCGTTATCCGCAAGTTAATGTCGTTGCGGCAATTTCCGCAGAAATTTCTGCACAACCAGCAAGCTCATGCGACCAGCAGCTTTGGGTTGCACAGTTTTACCCTTTTGAAAAGTTCTGCAACCGAGCTCTGCTATGGTTTAAGAGGGCAATTCTGGCGTGTCGATTTCGGTCTGGAAGATGTGCCGGATGCCAGCGCTTTTCAGGCGCCGATCGTTCCGGGTAGTGCAAAGCTCTTACTACGCTATCAGGTATCGGAACTGACGACAGACCAGCATGAACTGTGTACGGAAACATTCATCTATTGCCCGGACAGAACGACTCAGCTAAAAATGGCTGCCTACTGGCTCGCAATACGGGCAGGAAGCGGCTGGATCCGCAAACGGATGTTAGAGGCGGTTAAGTCAAATCTTGAAGGCCTGAGATGAGGTACTGACGGGGATCTATCCCCGAAAGTCGATTTTTCAACGATCAAACGCCCCACCACAGTGCACCAACCCCGCGCACCCTCACCAAAACGGTGAGTTTCAACCAGTGCCAACATTCAACTCACTAATAAACAACATAAAAATTTCTGGCACACCCTTTGCAAACTCTTTCACTGAAGGGCAGCTCCACACAATTTGAACAATAGCTGGCTAGGGTTCCGGTTCACTACGGTGAATGGCTGGTCCAAGAGCTGGCGACCTCTGAGAGGTTACACGGCGGGACAAAAACCCGGGAGACAGCAGCACCAACGGTGTCGCGCTGCCCCCTAATTTTGTGCCACTCAGAGGTCAAGCATGAAGAAAACGCCATTACTCCGCTCTCTTGTACTGTCGCTGGCGATGCTGGTCAGTCTCCCCACGTTTGCTGCTGTTAAAAAAGAATTCAACGTTTGCTGGACCATCTACGCCGGGTGGATGCCCTGGGGCACCATCAGCAGTAGCAAAATCATCGATAAATGGGCCAGTAAATACGGCATCAAAATCAATGTCGTTCAGCTCAACGACTACATCGAATCTATCAACCAGTACACCGCAGGCCAGTTTGATGGCTGCACCATGACCAACATGGACGCGCTGACCATTCCAGCGGCGGGCGGGGTTGATACCACTGCGCTTATCCTCGGCAGCTACTCGGAAGGCAATGACGGCGTAGTCATGAAAGGTGAGGGCAAAACCCTCAAGGACCTGAAAGGGATGAAGGTCTACCTGCCGGAATTGTCCGTTTCCCACTACCTGCTGGTGCGCGGCCTGGAAAAAGCCGGGCTGGCCGAGAAAGATGTCACCGTGGTGAACACCTCTGATGCGGATATCGTTTCGGCATTTGGCACAGCAAGCGTGCAGGCAGCCGTAGCCTGGAACCCGCAGCTTTCCGTTATCAAAAGCACTCCGAAAACCACCGAAGTCTTTAGCTCCTCTCAGGTACCAGGCGAGCTCATCGACATGATGGTTGTTAACACTGAAACCCTGAAAGACAACCCGGCGCTGGGTAAAGCGCTGACCGGCGCATGGTACGAAATGATGGGGCTGATGAAAGCGCAGGACGCAAACGCCCTGAATGCGATGGCCGCCGCCTCGGGAACCGATCTGGCGGGTTATCAGGCGCAGCTGAAAACGACGCACCTGTTCTACACCCCGCAGGACAACATCGCTTTTGTCACCTCGCAAGACCTGGCGAAAACCATGCAGCGCGTGGCGTCATTCTCCTTCGAGAAAGGGCTGCTGGGCGATGGGGCGCAGAGTGCTGATTTTATCGGCATGAGCTTCCCTGGCAATGTCACCCAGGGTGATGCGAATAACGTGAAACTGCGCTTTGACGACAGCTTCGTGAAAATGGCCGCTGCCGGCAAGCTGTGATAACTGACGGAGTTCGCCATGCGACAAATTAACCGCCATCCCACCTCTGGCATGAGGCTGATGCTTGTGATGTTGCCTTTTGTCCTGCTGCTGGCCGCCTACTTTTTTGGCTCCGCAGTGCGGCTGGAAGCCAACCCGCAGGACAAACTTTTGCCCGGCCTGCAACAGATGCTGGATGCACTTTCACGGATGGCGTTTAGCCCGGATAAACGCAGCGGTGAGTACCTGTTCTGGGTAGACACCCTGGTGAGCCTTGCCCGCCTGCTTACCGGGCTGGCGATTGCGTCGCTGATTGGCCTGTGCATTGGCGTCGCCGCCGGTGTATTCCCGCTGTGGCGGGCCTCGCTGTCACCGCTGATGACGGTGTTGTCGATGATCCCACCGCTGGCGATTTTACCGGTGCTGTTTATCGTGTTCGGGCTGGACGAGCTATCAAAAGTGATGCTGATTGTCATCGGCATCACCCCGATGCTGGCCCGTGACCTTGAACATCGTGCCTGTGAAATCCCGCCGGAGATCCTGATCAAGGCCCAGACTCTGGGAGCAAACAGCTGGACGCTGGTGCTGCGGGTGGTGCTGCCGCAGCTGCTGTCCCGCCTCTTAACCTCGCTGCGTTTGCTGCTGGGCTCGGCGTGGCTGTTCCTGATTTCAGCAGAGGCTATCTCGTCAACCGCCGGGCTTGGCTACCGTATTTTCCTCGTGCGCCGCTATATGGCCATGGACGTCATCATCCCCTATGTCCTGTGGATCACGCTGCTGGCATGGGTGATGGATCTGGCGCTGCGCAAGCTTCACAAGACCTGTTTCCCGTGGGCGGAAGGAGGAAAAGCATGAGTTTTATCACCATCAACAATATCTGGCAGGAATACGGCGAACACGTGGTGCTGGAGAACCTGAATTTAACGGTGAAAGAGGGCGAGTTCTGCTCGATGGTCGGGGCGTCTGGCTGCGGGAAATCGACATTCTTACGCCTGTTGCTGGGGCAAGAATCTCCAAGCCGGGGCTCCATCACTCTGGATGGCAACGTGCTGGCCGCTGAACCCGACAGCAGCCGTGGCGTGGTGTTTCAGCGTTACTCCGTTTTCCCGCACCTCAGCGTGCTGGATAACGTTGCCATCGGTCTTGAGTTGCCGCAATCACCGCTGTTCGGGCGGCTGTTCGGCGCGAAAAAACGCGCAGCGCGGGAACGGGCCGCGCAGATGCTGGAAAAAGTCGGCCTTGGTCACGCGTTGCACAAATACCCCGCGCAACTTTCCGGCGGGATGCAGCAGCGTCTGGCTATTGCCCAGGCGTTCATTATGCAGCCGCGCGTGTTGTTGCTTGATGAACCTTTCGGTGCGCTCGACCCGGGAATTCGTAAAGACATGCACGCCTTGCTGCTGCAACTGTGGGGTGAAACCCGCATGACGGTCTTTATGGTCACGCACGATCTTTCTGAAGGCTTCAATCTTGGCACCCGTTTGCTGGTGTTCGACAAAGTGCGCATTGATCCGCAGGCGCCTAATGCCTATGGCGCGCGCATTACTTACGACATCCCGCTCAACGAGACGCGCCTTTCAGCGCTGAGCGGTACCGCACAAGATAACGTTTACGCATTAAGGGGTTAATCCTGTGAATACAACAACATTACGCGAAGAGATCCTCCCCGGCGGCGGCCATCTCTCTTTTATCCTCAAGCGCGGGCAGATCCTGCGCATGACAGACACCGACGGTGGCGCAAACGTCAGCCTGATGATGCTCAACGCCCACCAGAAAAGTGAACGTCTGAACCTGCCGGATACCCTGAAAGGCCAGCACACCGCACGCCTGACGGCGGGGCACTGCTTTTATTCCGATATGGGCCGCGTGCTGGCGGGGATCACCGCCGATACCTGCGGCTGGCATGATCCGTTTGGCGGCGTGCTCAACGCGGTCGAAGTAGCCGAAAAATACGGTCAGGGACGTTACCAGGAATTACGTAACGGCTACTTCCGTAACGGCGCGGATAACCTGCTGGTGGAGATGGGCAAGTGGGATCTCAACCTGGAAGACCTGCTGATGGTGGTGAACTTCTTCAGCAAAGTGTCGGTAGACAACAACGGCCAGTTCAGCTTCCACAGCGGTCATTCTCAGCCCGGCAGTTATGTCGAACTGTTTGCGCCGATGGACGTGCTGGTGGTGATGACGGCGTTGCAGCATCCGATGGACCCTTCCACCGAGTATGCGCCGCGCCCGGTAGCGCTAAGCTGGCGACAGGCGCAAGACGAAGAGGCGGCCATTAACGCGCTGCTCACGCGCCCGGAAAATGGCCGCGCCTTCACCAACACTCAACTTTTTGCCCTGTAAGGAGCCGCAAATGACCGTTGCCAGCGAAAAACACGCCCAACAAGCCAGCTTCCGCCATGTGATCCCGGCGGGCGAACCTTACCTGTTCGAAGTGAAAAAAGGGCAGACCCTGCGCCTGCTTGACCTGGAAGGTAACCAGGCCGTCGACACGCTGTTTTATAACGCCGATAGCCCGCGCGAACGCTACGATGCCCAGCGCACACTGCGCCGCCAGAATAATGCCTACCTCACCACCGGCAGCGTACTGTACTCCAACCTTGGTAACCCGCTGCTGACTATCGTTGCCGATACCTGCGGACGCCACGATACCCTCGGGGGGGCCTGTGCTCAGGAAAGTAACACCGTGCGTTATTCCCTCGATAAACGCCATATGCACAGCTGTCGCGATAATTTCCTTTGCGCCTGTCTGCATGATGGTCGCCTGCAAAAGCGCGATATTGGTGCCAACATCAACTTCTTTATGAACGTGCCGGTTACGCCGCAGGGGGGATTAACCTTCGAAGACGGTATTTCCGCGCCGGGGAAATACGTTGAGCTGCGCGCGGAGTGCAACGTTATTGTGCTGATTTCCAACTGCCCGCAGCTCAACAACCCCTGCAACGGCTGGAACCCAACGCCTGCCGAGGTGCTGGTATGGAACTGACACCAGGGCGCTGGCAGCGTCTGCGAAAGATGATTTATCGCCTGTTTGAAGTACGCGCCGGACGCATCCTGCCGTAACTGCTTTTTCCCCATGGACGACCATGCGGCGAGCCGATTTTCGGCGGGACGACCCGCCCCGATTGAGTCTTAACTATGTTTACTAAACTCTTGATCGCTAACCGCGGGGCCATTGCCTGCCGCATTCTTCGTACGCTGCGCACCATGAATGTGGGCGGTGTGGCAGTCTATTCTGAAGCCGATATCAGCAGCCTGCATATTCGTGAAGCCGATGAGGCCCTGAGTCTGGGCGAGGGCCCGGCGGCGAATACGTATCTGGTCACCGATAAAATTATCGCGGCGGCGAAAGCCAGCGGCGCACAGGCTATTCATCCGGGCTACGGGTTTCTCTCGGAAAATGCCGCCTTTGCCGAAGCCTGTGAAGCCGCAGGGATCGCCTTTGTCGGCCCTACGCCGGAACAGCTTCGTCTGTTTGGCCTGAAACACACTGCCCGCGCACTGGCGAAAGCGCATGGCGTACCAATGCTGGAAGGCACGGAACTGCTGGCGGATGTTGGCGAAGCGCTTCAGGCCGCTGAAAGCGTGGGCTACCCGGTGATGCTAAAAAGCACGGCCGGGGGCGGCGGTATCGGGATGCGCGTGTGCTATTCCGCCGCCGAACTCAGCGAGGCATTTGATGCCGTGGTGCGCCTGGGCAAAAACAACTTTAGCGATGCGGGCGTGTTTATTGAGAAGTACATCGAGCGGGCTCGCCATCTTGAAGTGCAGCTGTTTGGTGACGGCAAGGGCGAGGTGGTTGCCCTGGGTGTGCGGGACTGTTCGGTACAGCGCCGTAACCAGAAAGTGCTGGAAGAAACCCCCGCGCCCAACCTGCCTGCAGGCATGGAAAGCGCATTGTGCGAGGCGGCCATTAAGCTTGGTAAAGCGGTGAATTACCGCAGCGCGGGCACGGTCGAGTTCGTCTACGACAGCGATGCCGCACGTTTTTATTTCCTCGAAGTGAATACCCGTTTGCAGGTCGAGCACGGCGTAACGGAGCAGGTTTGGGGTGTCGACCTGGTGCGCTGGATGATTACGCTTGCCGCAGGGGAGATGCCATCGCTTGCTGCGCTGCGCGAAAGCCTCACCGCCAGTGGGCACGCCATTCAGGCGCGTGTGTATGCTGAAGATCCCGGTCGTCAGTTTCAGCCTTCGCCCGGCCTGCTGACCGAAGTGGTCTTCCCGGAAGATGACCGCGCCACGTTGCGTATCGACCGTTGGGTGGAATCTGGTTGTGAGGTACCACCGTTTTTTGACCCGATGCTGGCGAAGATTATTGCGTGGCAAGCGACAAGGGATGAGGCCATTCGCGCGCTGCACGCGGCACTGGGTGAAACGCGGCTCTACGGCGTGGAGACGAACCGCAGTTACCTCCGACAGATTTTAACCTTCACGCCATTTGCCAGCGGCGAACCCTGGACGCGTTGCCTGGAAGGACTGACTTACCAGGCTTCCACCCTGGAGGTGCTTAGCGCCGGGACACAAACCACGGTTCAGGATTATCCGGGACGCGTGGGGTACTGGGCCGTAGGCGTGCCGCCCTCCGGGCCAATGGACAGCCGTGCCTTGCGCCTGGGTAACCGCCTGCTCGGTAACGACAAGAGCGCTGCGGCGCTGGAAATCACCCTCAGCGGCCCCACGCTGAAATTCAACTGCGACGCGCAGCTGGCCGTCACCGGGGCTGAAATAGACCTGACGCTGGACGGCGAACCGCTGGCAAACAACGCCGTCTTTACGGTACGCGCCGGGATGACGCTGCGCATGGGGGATATTCGCGGTGATGGCGTGCGCAGTTATCTTTGCCTGCGCGGCGGGTTTAACGTGCCGGATTATCTGGGCAGCAAAAGTACTTTCACCCTGGGCCAGTTTGGTGGGCACGCCGGGCGCGCACTGCGTACCGGGGATGTACTGCACCTTACGCCGCTTACTTCTGCAGGCAGTGAGGCCCTTTTACCCCAGGCGCTGCGCACCACGTTTGCGCCCGTGCGTGAACTGCGGGTGATTTACGGGCCGCACGGCGCGCCGGAATATTTTACCCCGGCTTATGTGGCGACCTTTTTCGCAACCGAGTGGGAAGTGCATTTCAACTCCAGCCGCACCGGGGTGCGGCTGATTGGCCCGAAACCAGAGTGGGTGCGTGAAAGCGGTGGCGAAGCGGGGCTGCATCCGTCGAACATTCACGATAACCCGTACGCCATTGGCGCTGTTGATTTTACGGGTGACATGCCGGTGATCCTCGGCCCGGATGGCCCGAGTCTGGGGGGATTTGTGTGCCCGGTCACCATCATCGAAGCCGATTTACACGCTGTCGGGCAGCTTAAAGCCGGCGATAAGGTGCGCTTTGTGCCTGTGGATATTGCCACTGCACGGCGGCTGGCGCGGGCGCAGGAGGCACAAATCAACAACCTGCATCCGCAGGATGTGGCGTGGCAACCGTCAGAGCTCGCGTCACCCATCGTTCTTGAGCAGGGTCATGCGGACAAACGTCTGGTGGCGCGGCTGTCCGGCGATACGCACCTGCTGCTGGAGATTGGCGAGCCGGAGCTGGATCTGGTGCTGCGTTTTCGCGCCCATGCGCTGATGCAGGCTCTGGAGAGCCGCGCGCTTGACGGGGTTATCGATCTGACGCCGGGGATTCGCTCGTTGCAGGTTCACTATCAGCCGGAAGCGCTGAGCCTGGCGAGCCTGCTGGATGTGGTTGCCGGTTTGTGGCAAAGCGTCTGCGAGCGCGAGGATCTGGATGTGCCTTCGCGTATCGTCTGGCTGCCGCTGTCATGGGACGATCCTGCCTGCCAGAAGGCTATCGACAAATATATGACCACCGTGCGTCGTGATGCGCCATGGTGCCCGAGCAACCTGGAGTTTATTCGCCGTATCAACGATCTGGCGAATATCGACCAGGTCTACAAAACGGTGTTTGACGCCAGCTATCTGGTGATGGGGCTGGGGGATGTTTACCTCGGTGCGCCGGTGGCCACGCCGCTCGACCCGCGTCATCGTCTGGTGACCACCAAGTACAACCCGGCGCGTACCTGGACGGCGGAAAACTCGGTGGGTATCGGTGGGGCATACCTGTGTGTTTACGGGATGGAAGGACCTGGCGGGTATCAGTTTGTCGGGCGCACGTTGCAGATGTGGAATCGCTATCACGCGGTTGAGGACTTCGGCGGTAAGCCCTGGCTGCTGCGCTTCTTCGACCAGATCCGTTTCTATCCTGTCTCTGCCGACGAGCTGCTGACCATCCGGCGTGATTTCCCGCTGGGACGCTACCCGCTGCGCATCGAGCACACCACACTGAAGCTGGCGGAATATCAGCAGTTCCTTACCGATGAAGCCACGGAAATTGCCGCGTTTCGCACGCATCAGCAGGGGGCGTTTGACGCAGAGCGCGAACGCTGGATTGCCAACGGTCAGGCCCATTTCGACAGCAGTGATGTGCTGGTGGATGAAGGGGACGATGCGCCGCTCAAACCCGGCCAGGAAGGGGTTGAAAGCCCGGTGTCTGGCAATCTGTGGCAAGTGAATGTTGAAGTCGGCAAGCCGGTACGGGAAGGTGATGTGCTGGTGGTGCTGGAATCCATGAAGATGGAGATCCCGCTGCTTGCCACACAGGACGGTGTGGTAAGCCAGGTGCGCGTGCAGCCGGGGTCATCGGTTCGCGCAGGGCAGTGTGTGGTCGTTCTGGAGAAAACAGCATGATGCATCCATTTGATTTACGTCTTGATGTTCTGGCTCAGGCCTACAGTGAAGGGCGTTTTACGCCGCGTGAAGTTATTACCACGCTGCGTGAGCGTGCGCTGGCGTTAAACCTGGAGTTTAACGCCTTTATTTATATCCTGACGTCAGCCGAGCTGGAGCCGTATCTCGCCGCGCTGGAAGGGGCTGATCCTGCGTCGTTACCGCTCTATGGCATCCCCTTTGCCATCAAGGACAACATCGATCTGGCGAGGATTGAAACCACCGCGGCCTGCCCGGCGTTTGCCTACCGGGCGCAAGAGGATGCGACCATTGTCGGGCAGTTGATTGCTTTGGGTGCAGTACCGCTTGGAAAGACCAATCTTGATCAGTTTGCCACCGGGTTAAACGGCACCCGTTCGCCATATGGCCTGTGCCGCAACAGCGTTCATGCGGATTATCCGTCGGGTGGCTCCAGCGCCGGGTCGTCCCTGGCGGTGGCTTTGGGGGTTGCCAGTTTCGCCCTTGGCACGGACACCGCGGGAAGCGGTCGCGTTCCAGCCTCGCTGAATAACCTGGTCGGGCTGAAAGCCACCAAAGGGTTAATTTCAACGGCTGGCGTGGTGCCAGCCTGTCGCACCCTGGACTGCGTAACCTTCTTTACCTCTACCGCCGCAGAAGCCAGCCGCCTGCTGGCACTGACGGCGGTACTTGACCCGCGTGATGATTACAGCCGCGCTAACCCATCCTGGAATGGTATTCAGGCCTTTGGCGCACCAGAGCCCGGGTTCCGCTTTGGGATCCCGGATACTCTGGAATTCCTGGGATGTGCCGAAAGTGAAGCGCTGTTTAATGCCGCTAAAGCACGCCTGATAGCGCTTGGCGGCGTACCGGAAATCATCGATTTCTCGCCGTTTCTGGCTGCGGCAAGACTGTTATACGACGGTCCGTGGGTGGCAGAGCGTTATCACGTGGCGGGTAAACTGATTGAGGAGCAACCAGATGCCGTGCTGCCGGTGATCCGCGATGTCCTGCAAAAGGCACCGTCAACGGATGCGGTGGCTGCGTTTGATGCCCAGTACAAATTGCAGCATTACAAAATGCAGTGTGATGCCATTATGGCAGGGGTTTCATGTGTATTAACGCCAACCTATCCACGGCCTGTGACCCTGGCGGAGCTGGCGGCAGAGCCGGTGAAACGCAATTCCGACCTTGGGGTATACACCAACTTTATGAACCTGCTCGACTACGCGGCGGTTGCGGTTCCGGCGGGCGTTATGGCGAATGGGTTGCCTTCTGGCGTGACGCTGTTTGGCCGCGCTTTTACAGACCAGTATTTGCTGAGCCTTGCCGATGCCTTACAACGCACTCAGCCGCTGGCTTTGCCTGGCGGGCGAGACATGCGCTCTGAAGCCCCGGCAACATGTGCAACCCACGACAAAATGGCCATTGTGGTTTGCGGCGCTCATCTTGACGGACTGGCGCTAAATAACCAGTTGCGTCAGCGTGGAGCCACCTTGCAGAAAGCCACCCGCAGTGCACCACATTACCGGCTGTATGCACTGGCAGATGGTAAACGGCCCGGCATGGTACGTACCCGGGAGCAGGGGGCAACTATCGCGGTTGAGGTGTGGGACGTGCCGCACAGCGAAGTGGGATCGTTTCTGGCCGGTATTCCCGCGCCTTTGGGGTTAGGCAAAATCGAGCTGGAGGACGGGCGCTGGTTAACCGGGTTTATCTGCGAAGAGTATGGATTGCAGAACGCGCGGGACATTACGGAGTTTGGCGGGTGGCGCGCGTGGCTTGCCAGCAGTAAGCAATAAAAAGCTGAAAAGGGCAGCCAGTGGAAACACTGGCTGCGAGGGTTTAACGGTAAAGCGGTTTTTCCGCGACCGGGATCAGCAGGGTAGATTGCCAGTCAGCCAGCGTAAGCTGCGCCAGTTTTCCGAGGGCAACGTAGAAAGGGTGCCCGGCATTGTCGATAAACACCGAGAGGAAGCGGTGGCTCCACGGCAGAAGATGCCATGCCAGCAGTTGGTCGCATTGCGTATCACGCCCATTCTCCGCAAGCCAGGCTGCCAGCATCAGTAACGTGCCGATGTGATCTTCTGGCTCGTTTTGTTGCATGTCGAAAGCTATCGCGTTTTCACGCATCCACTGGCGCAGGGCCAGGGTCGACTCACCGAATAAAACGGACTCACGATCCAGCCAGACGGAACCCCACGGCGGGGCCGGGAGTGCATAGGGGCCAATAAACAGGCGTTGCCAGGCCTCTGATAACGGCTCATCGGCAGGGGTTTTAAACGTCTGCGCGATACTAACCAGCGACTGATGGGCGTACGGCCAGTCCTGATACCAGTCGCTTGTGGTGAGCGCACTCACCAGCGGTGCAGCCTGTTCGCTGTCCGGGGCATACCCGAACAGTGCGCCCAGAACCCGGGCACTGAAAGCGAAAGACTCGCGTTGTGATAATTCAATCATTACGACATTCCTTGCGCGTGTGCGGGTTGCCCCGCACGCGTGTATTAACCGGCAATCGCCATACCTGCGGTCATGTGCAGGCCGTAAAACAGCCCGCGGCCAATCAGCTCACCGAATACCACCAGCACAATCCCGGCGAACAGGCCGAGCGTTTTTGGCTCCTGGCGGCGAATAAGCGGGCACAGCCAGCAACCTAATCCGGCTGTTACTAACAGGATACGCCAGATTTGCCATGTGCCATACTCCGGTAGCAGGGCGCTGGCCTGCTGGACTGAGCTGTGGATCGTGGCTAATTCGTTACTTTGCAGCACAATCACACCCACGCTTGCCAGCAGTGCCAGGACGCTCAGCGTCGCGGCGGCAGAACCCTTAAAGGGTGCCCTGGCCACTCGTAGCAACAGTGCGGCAAACAGCGGGCCGCCAAGAACTAACGTCAGGAAAAACGCCAGCGTGGTGTAGCCGGTGTACCAGGTGGGGACGGTGTCTATCTGATATACACGGGTCATCGCCCAGACAAAAACCAGGCCAAGAAGCTGGCTCACCAGCAGCCAGATTTTGCCCAGCGCCGGGGGCATTTTACCGATAACAGACACCAGCCACCAGAACCCGCCAACGGCAAAAAACACCGAGCCGGCCGCGATTTCGTTACTGAGCGCGGAGGCGCCGACGCGGTTAAGCGAATTAAACGCGCGGATCGGGGAGCCCAGATGCAGCACCGAGGCGATAAAGCCAATCCCCATCACAACCCATAAAAAGAACATGCTGCGCACAATGCGCGCTTTTGCAACTGCGTCTTCCTCTTTGAACCAGGCAAATCCGCTGACAATTAACGCACCTGCCACGCACTGCCCAAAGACGGTGAAGATCAC